>DAOVBK010000138.1 GCA_030670605.1 Candidatus Stahliibacteriota bacterium | reverse complement strand
GGTTCCATCCACCCGTGCACGTACATAACCCTTGCGTTTGAGCCGGCTCAAGAAATCCTTGTGTTCTCCTTTTTTTCCGCGTACGACTGGTGCGAGTATTTCAATGCGAGAACCGCGTGGCATATTCAAAATTGCATCAACGATTTGGTCAGTTGTCTGCGAATGGATCTTTCTGCCGCATTTGTAGCAATACGGGGTGCCAGTGCGTGCAAACAGAACCCGCAAATAGTCATAGATCTCAGTGACAGTACCAACGGTCGAACGAGGATTTCGTGATGCGCTTCGCTGCTGAATGGCAATAGCTGGAGAAAGACCGGTGATCTCATCGACATCGGGTTTGTCCATCATGCCGAGGAACTGTCGGGCATACGCTGAAAGTGATTCTACATAACGCCGTTGTCCTTCTGCGTAAAGTGTATCGAACGCCAGCGAAGATTTCCCAGAACCGGAGATACCGGTAATGACAACGAATTTGTTTCTCGGTATAGTCGTACTGATGTTTTTCAGGTTATGAACGCGCGCGCCCTTTATTTTGATTCCGTTTTTCATGGATTTATATACTAATCAGGCGTTCGACGCTGTCAATACGCTGCGCTCGCGGCACCATCGATGTATGCCTGCACGATGCGATACGTGCATTACCTAGTTGACTATATGGGTAATATCACTATAATACACACATTGAACACGGTTTTGGATTCTCCTACAAACTATGCACGATCCTGTGCATAGTCGGGGCGTGGGGTGATGGAGACTCATGCACCGTTAGTTCACCTATAATCAAAGGTCCCTCAAGGCATATGCCGGCGTGACGTTGAGGGTATCAACAACGAGATTGGAGAAACGGATCATACGGTGGGCTCTTGATAATTGAAAACACAAGATCAATAATGATTTTTGTTGACATTTATTGCCGTTTTACTATAATGAACGCGGGAGTTACACTATGAAGCTATGGAGGAAGCCGTTTGACGCAGACACCATCAAAATTCCACGGGGCGAAATACACATAATCAAGGATAGATGCAAAGGATGTTCATTTTGTGTTGAATACTGTCCTAAAGATGTCCTTGAAATGTCTGAGGAATTCAATGCAAAAGGATATCACCCCCCATTCGTGGCCAAACCTGATGATTGTGTGGAGTGTCACCTGTGTGAGATGCTCTGTCCTGAATTTGCGCTTTTTGTCACTTTAAAAGAAGAAGAAGTTACAGCGGGAAAAGAGAAGAAATGAAAGCAGACCCAAAGGGTGTATTGACAGGTTCGCATAGTTTGCTCGGCAACCATGCCTGCGCAGAGGGTGCACTCGCTGCCGGGTGTCGGTTCTTAGGGATCTATCCGATTGTACCTGCTCTGGAGGTCTCCCAGAGATATCTTGAACGTGCCCCAGCTCTGGATGCCACATTCATTCAGATGGAGGATGAGATCTCTGTACTCGCAGCAGTGCTCGGGGCATCGTGGACCGGTAAGCGGGCGATGACGGTCACCTCGGGTCCGGGCATGTCGCTCATGATGGAGCACCTCGGGCTGGGGGTCATGCTCGAAACACCGTGTGTCATCGTTGATGTACAGATGACCGGCCCCGGACTCGGTATACCCACCCGTCCAGCACAGGCAGATATTATGCAGGCTCGGTGGGGTTCACATGGTGATTATGAAGTGATCGCATTCGCGCCGAGTTCTCCGCAAGAGATGTTTGACTACACGATCAAGGCATTCAATCTCGCTGAGCGGTACCGCACGCCGGTCGCGGTGATGGCTGATGAGTATGTTGCACACTTAGAGGAAACTGTTACTATTCCGCCTGCAGACCAGATTACCATTGAACCACGAAGATATTTTGATGGACCGCACGACAAATACTTACCATTCAAACGGGACAAAGACATGGTGCCGCGCATGGTTGATATCGGACAGGGATACCGTTTCCACGTCACGGGATTGACGCATGATGACCGTGGTTACCCTATTATGTTTGAGGAGTGCCAAGAGTATAACATCCATCCCCTGGTGAGGAAAATCCGTGATTACGCAGAAAAAATCGTGGAAGTTCAGGAAGCGCACACAGAGGATGCTGCGATTATTGTCGTTTCATACGGTTCGACAACACGTGCTGCACTCAAGGTCGTTGAACAGGCGCGTGCATCCGGCTTAAAGGTTGGCAGTCTGAAGCTCGTGACCGTCTGGCCATTCCCTGAGAAGCGCGTCACCGAGCTTGCGAAGCAGGCAAAAGCATTTGTTGTCCCGGAAATGAATTTCGGTCAGATCGTGAATGAAGTTGAGCGGTGCAGTTACGGCCAGGCAAATGTTTTCTTTATTCCGCATGGTGACAAAGGTATCGAAAATACCGATGATATACTATCTGCAATTAACAAAGCTGCCCATGAAAGTACGATAAAAGATGGCGTGATTGAGGGAGTGTAGTATGGCAACAGCAAAGACTGATAAAGCCGAAGAGATACAGAAGACAACAGAGACAGAAGAGATTCATCCGATGGAAGGTCTACTCCGCATGGACAGGATGCCGCACATATGGTGTCCGAGTTGTGGTATCGGGCTTGCCGTAACTGCTTTTACTGCAGCACTCGAAAAAACGGGAATCGATCCAAACATGGTGAGTATTGTTTCTGGCATTGGTTGTACGGGTAGAGTCGCTGGTTACGTAAAGCTTGATTCGTTCCACACAACACATGGTAGGGCAATTGCCTTTGCGACCGGGATCAAAGTTGGAAATCCAAAGCTCAAAGTCGTTGTATTCTCTGGCGATGGCGATCTCATTGCAATCGGCGGTAATCATTTCATCCATGCTGCGCGACGCAATATTGACATGCTCGTTGTCTGTGTGAACAATTTCATTTACGCAATGACCGGTGGTCAGGTTGCACCGACGACACCGCTCGCTGCCTATGCGACGACATCGCCGTATGGCTGTGTTGAACCACCATTCAACATTCCCTACATTGCAGATTCTTCAGGCGCGGTGTATGTCGCGCGCTGGACCGCTCTTCATATCCGCAGATTGACAAAATCCATTACTGAGGCATTACAGAAAACAGGATTCTCCGTTGTCGAGGTCATCTCACCGTGTGCCCTGTATTATGGGCGGACAAACAGACTAGGCGATGGACTTGACCTCATGAGATTCTATCATGACAATGCCGAGATCCGGCACGGTGAAGATACCAAGAACCTCAATATCGGATTTCAGACGAAAATTGTGTGTGGTAAGTTTGTTGACAGAGAGAGACCTTCGTACATGGAACGCTACAATGAGTGGGTTTCGAAAGCAAAGGGAGCGAAAAAGTGAAGGCGAATCCGCGAGAAGTTCTAACCGGAATTTACTACATTGATGGTGATGTTGCTTCAGGCTATGGAGCGCTCGCAGCGGGATGTAAGTTTATCGGAGGATATCCGATCACACCCTCGACCGAAGCTGCCGAGGCATTCGCGAAAGTCGCGCCAAAGGCAGGGGCACTGTTCATTCAGATGGAAGATGAACTCGGTTCCATGGCATCAGTGGTTGGCGCAGTGTGGACAGGAGTTAAGTCCATGACCATTACCTCTGGTCCTGGTTACTCGCTTATGCAAGAGAACATTGGCTTTGGTGCTATGTTAGAAACGCCCTTTGTCCTTCTCAATATTCAACGTGGTGGACCCTCAACAGGCGTACCAACCAAAACAGGCCAGGCAGACATGATGCAATCACGCTGGGGTGCGCATGGCGATTATGAAGTCATTGCACTGTCACCCGATTCGCCGCAGGAAATGTTTGATTATACCATAAAGGCGTTTAATCTTGCTGAAAAATTCCGCTGCCCGGTCATGATCATGTCAGATGAGTGCGTCGGTCACATGACTGAGAAGGTAGTGATTCCGTCTGCTGACGAGATCGAGATCGAACCACGGAGATTGTATACGGGCCCACCAGATCAGTATTTGCCATTCAAGCCAGATCAAGACCTGGTGCCAAAGATGGCGAGAGCAGGCGATGGTTTTAAACTGTACATATCGGGATTGGTACACGATGAGCGAGGATATCCGGTTGAACATGACGCCTTCAAGGCACAGTACGTGAGACGGCTTATCGATAAAATTCGTCTCAATAAAGACAAGATCATCGAACTTAGAGAAGAAGGTACGGATGATGCCGAGGTCATCGTCGTTTCATATGGCATATCTTCACGTGTCGCAGTCAAGGGTATCGAACTAGCGCGCGCGAGAGGAATAAAAGTCGGCAATCTGAGGCTCGTCACAGTGTGGCCCTTTCCGGATAAGAGAATAAACGAACTCGCCAAGAAAGCGAAGGCATTTGTGGTTCCAGAAATTAACTATGGACAGATTGTTTTTGAAGTTTCTCGATGCAGCCACGGGCATGCGAATGTTGTTCTTGTACCGCATGGCGGTGCAGGCGTACATATCCCAGATGATATTGCGGATGCTATTGAACTTGCTGCCAAAGAAGAGAAGAAGATTGAAAAAGTCATAGAATTCAAAACAAGACTCGAACGGACCGTTTTTGAGGGAGATTACAAATCAAAGGAATGAACACGATCATTACGGCATTCGCCGAGGGTATTAAGAAATCGGGAATCAACCCAGCGAAGATCAGTATGCCATCTGATATTCCTTTTAAGCCTGAGGTCACTAAAGAGCTCGGTGTGGACTTTTTTCAGGTAACACGCGGACGTGCGATTGCATTTGGCACCGGCTTGAAACTAGGTAATCCTGCGCTAAAAGTTATGCCGATTGTTGGCGACCTTATGACCCTCGGTGGCAACCATCTTGTACATGGCGGCAGACGCAATATGGAGCTCCTCGTCATATGTATTAACAGTTTTGTCTATGCGAAAATTGCCGGAAAACCGGTTCCTTCTGCTGGCACGGGGTTTTCACCCTACTCAACATTCGAGGAACCGTTCAATTTTCCCCATCTTGGTAATTCATGCGGTGCGGTCTACACAGCACGATGGACAGCTTTGCATACAGAACAGTTGGCACATTCAATCGCCGAGGCACTGCACAAAAGAGGTTTGTCAATG
>DAOVBK010000133.1 GCA_030670605.1 Candidatus Stahliibacteriota bacterium | reverse complement strand
CGCCTCTACCTTTTGCCCTTTCCTAAGGTAATCCGAAGCCTTCTTGACTTTCTTATCCCAGAAGAAGTCATTCACATGAACAAGTCCTTCAACGCCGTCAATCAACAGAACAAAGGCACCGAAATCCTTCAGATTAGTCACCTTCACAGTAACTTTTTGACCAACCGAAAACTTTTCGTCCACAGTTGACCATGGATCAGGCTTCGCCTGCTTCATACCGAGCGAAATACGCCGCTCATCACGTGCGATTGACAGTACGACTGCTTCAACTGAATCGCCGACATTGATGATTTTTGAAGGATCCTTTATGTCCTTTTTCCATGACATTTCAGAAACGTGCACAAGTCCCTCAATGCCCTTGTCGATTTCAACGAATGCACCGTAATCGACAATGCTCGTGACCTTGCCGGTTACTTTCGTGCCGACCGGGAACTTCTCCTCGATCTTTGCCCAGGGATGTGGCAACAGCTGTTTCAAACCAACGGCGATTCTTCCTGTTTCGCGGTCCATGACCAACACCTTGATCTTTATTTTATCACTCACCTTAACGATTTCTGCAGGATGTGTTATCTTGGACCATGATAGGTCAGTTATGTGAAGCAATGCATCAATACCGCCAATGTCAATGAATGCGCCGAAATCAGTGATATTACGGACCGTACCCTCAATTGTGTCACCAATCTTGAGCTGGTTGAATATCCTTTTGCGCGCTTTTGTCTGTTCTTCCTGCACCGCGAGTTTGCGAGACACAACAATGTTTTTCCTCATCATATTGATCTTGAGAATCTTCACACCGACCTTCTGGCCAATCACAGAATCAACACCACCTTGTGCCTTGAACTCGATCTGCGAACTCGGAAGAAATGCCTCGACGCCAGTAAGATCGACGGCAAAACCCCCCTTTATGCGCTTTCTGATCATCGCCATCGCAAGCTCACCGTTTTCATACATGTGCTTGATCTTATCCCACGAGAGCTGAAAATCTGCCTTTTTCTTTGAGATTACTGGAAACCCATCACGGTCTTCATACGCTTCCAGAAAAACAAAGATTTCTTTGCCGGCGTCTGCATCAGTGGGGTCAGCAAACTCTTCGAGCGGCAGGAATCCTTCAGCTTTGAGTCCAAGATCGAGGAGTACACCGTTTTCTGTTTTCTTGATGATAGATGCTTTGATGATTTCCCCTTCCCTTGGTACGATAAAAGAAGCCTCGAGAAGCTTCTTCATCTCATCGTGTGAATAATCTTTCATGTCATTAAGTCCTCCTTTGCATAGGTTTGCTATGTCAAAGTGCATTATACAGCGCCAAGTGCACCTTGTCAACATACAAATGCACTGGGCTTCCCCTCTTTCTTCACAGTATTCGGGGTCAGGTCTCAACCCTTCGACACACTCAGGACAGGCATTTGACATTTGGAGTGATTGCTTCGAGAGACAAATGGTGTCGAATCTTCATGCTTCACAAAAAGGATGTTCTCGACCTCTCAGAGAATTCGAGACTTGCAGCAAGCTCGCCTGTCCCGAGTATGCGAGGGGAACAGTAGTTGTTACACCCTCACATAGTGGCACATAGCTGATGGCTTATGGCATGTTGCAGATAGAAAAAGGGGACAGTCCCCTTTAATTAGGGGGACTGTCCCCTTTCCCACGCGGCGTGTGAAAATACCACAAATTATTTGACTTTTACAGAGTAATTACTATTATTAGACTTGTGAGAATTCTGCTCTGTTCTGATTCCTACTATCCCCATCCCGGTGGCGTGTCTGAATATATGCATTTCCTTGCCAAGCATCTTCATACCCTGGGATGCCACGTCATCATCCTCGCACCCCAGTATGCTGAAGCCTATGAAGATACGATACCGACAAAACGGCTTGGCCGGTGCTATTTGGTCAACGCCAATATGGCGACCATCACGATAACCTTCCATCACAAGCTACCCCTGCTCGTCAGGGATTTTATCAAACAAGGGCGATTTGATATCGTCCATACGAACGGACCGCTCGGCTGGACCCTCCCCTACTGGGCATTTCACTATTCGCGAGGATGTAATGTCGTCACCTTCCATACCGCGTTCACTGGATTCAATCTGTATAATATCGCAAAAATCATTTTCAAACGGGAATTCCAGAAAAAGATACACGGCGTGATCTACCCGTCTCGCACCGCGATGAAAACAACCGACCCGCATTTTGCTCTACCGTACCGGATCATTCCGAATGGCGTTGACACTGACCGGTTCAATCCTGCGGTCAAGCCGCTTGAGAAATTCCAGGATGCACGACCGCGAATCCTCTTTCTCGGCAGGCTGGATCCAAGAAAAGGACTCGACCGGCTCCTCGCCGCATTTCCTCTCATACAGCAGAAAATTCATGATGTGCAATTGATCGTCGTTGGTTCTGGGCCCTTACTCGAGCATTACAGAAAATCAGTTCCTGCACATCTGCACGATGCAGTGCTCTTTGAAGGAAAGGTCGCTGCTGAGCTCATACCACGGTACTACGCATCCTGTACGGTCTACGCATCTCCGGCAACCGGTGGCGAGGTGTTTGGCATTGTTCTCACTGAGGCGATGGCAACCGGCAAACCGGTCGTCGCATCAAACATACCTGGATACAGTGAAGTCATTCAGGATAACGTTAATGGTCTGCTCTTTGATACTAATGATACAGAAGACATTGCGCACAAAACCAGTATTGTCTTGCAGAATGAGCAGTTACAAAAAGAACTTGGCAAAAACGCGCGCAACCGTGCGCTTGCCTTTTCATGGCGTGCTGTTGCCATGCAGGTTCTATCATATTATGAGGAGTTGTTGTAACACATAAGGAGGTTGTATGAAATACATACTCTTAGCATCGCTTATCATGCTCTGTTGCAGCGGTCAGAAAAAGGAGGAAAAGCAGGTGCCACAATTGTCAGCGGGTACGTATATGCATATCATGGTCAAGGACTATGGCGAGATCATCGCAAAACTCCACACCAATACCGCGCCGAAAAATACCGAGAACATCATCAACCTGACCAATCAAGGATACTACAATGGATTAACATTCCACCGTATTATTAAGGGTTTTGTTATTCAAGGCGGATGTCCAAAGGGTGATGGCACAGGCGGACCAGGATACGAAATTGAAGATGAAATCACACCCAAACTCAAGCACCTCAAGGGAACCATAGCCATGGCAAACCACGGTCCAAATACCAACGGCTCTCAGTTCTATATCTGTCTTGCACCACTGCCACGGCTCGATGGTGGTTATACGATTTTCGGTCAGGTCGTTGCCGGTATGGACATTGTTGACCAGATCGGCAGTGTGAAGACCGGTGCACGGGATAAGCCGCTCACGCCAGTGGTCACGGAAAAGGTCTGGATTGAAGAGATTAAGTAGTCTATCCCCTAAACCTTTTCGTACTCTCTCGAGTCATAATGTGTAGAAGGAGGTTACACATGAAAAAGGCTATTCCAATGGCACTTGCCGCAGTTGTCTTCATATCAGCAGCATATGCCCAAGGACCGTGCATGGGGTATCATGGCAAAGAAGGAATGGGTCCTGGTATGATGCACGAGATGCGTGGTGAAATGGGACTTGAGATGCTCGATCTTTCCGCCGAGCAGCACGATGAAATAAAGGCAATAAAAACCGAGACACAGAAGAAAATTATTCCAGTAAAGGCAGATATTGAATTGAAACAGATCGACCTACGCAACGCAATGGATGTTGATGATCCAAACCGCAATAAGATTATGCAGCTCACCAAAGAAATCAGCGATTTGAAACTCAAGATCAAACAAACCAAGATCGATCAAAAACTGAGGATCCATGCAATGCTCACGCCCGAACAGAGAGAGCAAATGAAATCAATGCATCATGGAAAACAGATGATGCAGAAAAGAATGATCATCAAGAAAGAAATCGATTAACATTCATGTGTGCGCTTCCTTATGTCTTCATGAGGAAGCGCACACAATTTTACTCCACAAAAAATTCAATCCACTCAGGTTTTCCCGGTTTTGGCGATAGGCTTTGCCACTGTTCGTCAGTCAAACGGTCTGACAATGGCTGAAGAAATTCGTAGTAATCATACACACCACCGATAAAGAGCTGTGGTGTACCGTTAATAGTGACAACCGTATACAGGAATGCCGGTACATCATTGCCCACCTCGAGCACCATCTTCGTATTCGGGTCAGTATGAACATCAGCAATGAGTGCTGCGCTTTCATCTGTCTCGGTTTGGTAACCCCCGGCAGGGAATGTTTCCAATCCCTCCAGAGCCCCACCGATATTCTGTATGAATATGTACTCGTCTTCAGTAAGCGCCTCATTGTTCTTCTCTTTGACTGCGATGTCATGCAGTTGTGACAGTACGTGCGAAAAGGTTCCTAACTTCTGGGCAACAAGATTATCAAGAAACGCAGTCTTTTCCAATTCAGCCGAACTCATATCGACAAGTCGCTTGAGCCGCGCAAAACATTCTGGTATGGGCTCCACATATCCTTTAACCACCTCTGGTCTCGGTCTCACCGCAGTGATTTCTGCTGTATACGATTGTTTCGCATAGAGAATTGTGTCATGCCGTAGTTCTGCCCAACTGCCGAGCGCAGTCTGCAGACATTTGTCTTGATAGGCAGGCTTGAAACCAGGCACCATTGGTACCAGCGACGTGAGTGTTGCAAGCCAGCCCCAGTAGAGATTCGTAAACCAGTCTTCTTCTTGTATCGTGTTGAACTCCGCGGTTAGAGCGTTGAGCTGATTCTCGTAGTTGACAAATCGGTTTTCCTGGTAGGTCTCCAGGAGAATTTCGCGAGCGCGTTCTGAGCCGAACACAGCAAAAATATCCAGACCCCGCGGGAAAATCCTCGGACTGTTCTGCGTACCAACAACATCATACACAAGATTCTGGAATATGTAGGAATCAGGAATGTACTTCTGTCCGAAGAACCGTAATCCCTTTGTTACAATCTGCGGGTCCATGGTGTCAGGTACAACCGTCGATACGATGTGCGGTGGTCGATACAACAGCGCCTGCGAAATGAACTGCTCGAGCAGCACGTCATCTGATGCGATATCCATAAAGGTTTTGTCAGGAAAATGCGTTGTCTTTATTTCCAGATACTCCTGGACCGTCAGGTCATCACTCTTTCCAACATAGAGTTCTATCGGCTCACTCAACCGTTGCCATTGCGCGAGATGTTCTTGAACCGCTGCCATGATCAGGA
>DAOVBK010000082.1 GCA_030670605.1 Candidatus Stahliibacteriota bacterium | reverse complement strand
ATTGGTGGTTCAGAACCCGATGCACAGAGTCTCGCGCTCGCTGAAAAGGTCGGTGAACTGATCGCACAACAGGGCGCGATTTTGATCACCGGTGGCATGGCAGGCGTCATGGAGGCCGCATCAAAAGGTGCAAAAAAGGCGTCCGGACTTGTCATCGGCGTCCTTCCGACCTGTGACAAAGAAAGTGCGAACCCGTACGTCGACATCCCTATTGTAACGGGAATGAGTCACGCACGTAATTTCATCATTGCTCGAACGTGCGATTGTGCAATTGCAATAGACGGAAAATATGGGACACTCTCGGAAATCGCTTTTTGTCTTATGTATAATGTCCCTGTTGTTGGTTTGAATACGTGGAACATAGACGCTCCAATCACACCTGCCCAAACTGCTGATGAAGCAGTAGCTATAGCATTCACAAAAATCCAGCTGTGAAAGCAGTTATCACTATCACGGGTCTTGTTCAGGGTGTTGGATATCGGTTTTTTTGCGTGCGTCAGGCACAGCAACATAACCTCAGAGGCTACGTGCAGAATCTTGGTAACGGTGATGTTCAGGTTGTAGCAGAAGGTAGTAAGGGTGTGATCAATGATTTCGTAAAGCGACTAAAGATCGGCACGGCCTCAGCCCATGTCACGGGCATTGATGTACAGTACAGCGAAGAAGAAGAGGGCTTCACTACGTTTGATGTGCGGTTCTAGCGCGTTATCGCTTGGGTGAGGTCATCGGGTCAGGGTCAGGAAGCTAGAAAAATCAAGCATCTTCACCCAATAACTATCTTCGTTGCCTGTTGAAATAAGGAGTGTTCATGAATTTTAAAGAATACATCCGTAACATACCTGATTTCCCACAAAAGGGAATACTGTTTAGAGACATAACCACGTTACTCAAGGAACCGGCCGTTTTCAAGGATGTCATTGATCGGCTCGTCAAACAATACCAAGACACCAAAATTGACAAAGTCATCTCAGTTGAAGCCCGGGGATATATTTTTGGCGGTGCGCTTGCATATCTCCTCGGTTGTGGTTTTGTGCCGGTGCGTAAGCCAGGCAAACTGCCTGCAGAAACCATATCGCTTGACTATACGCTTGAATACGGAACAAACACCGTTGAAATGCATAAAGATGCCATCACACGAGGAGAAAAAGTTCTCGTCTTTGATGACCTCCTCGCCACCGGCGGTACTGTGCAGGCGACGTGCAAACTCGTTGAGAAACTCGGTGGCACTGTTGTCAGCTGTGCCTTTATCATCAACCTCACCGAACTAAAAGGAGCAGAAAAACTACATCAGTACGACGTCTTCTCTCTAATCGAATACTGACAATGAAAACGGGCATTGCCGAACTACCGCTTCACCCAGGCAGGGCGCCGCGATGGCTTTTTGCGCGGATGGTGAAACTCTCGCGCGCTATTATCGAAGCTGTTGTGCTTGAGCACGGAACGCATGAATTCCTCTGCCGCATTTCAGATCCCTACTGGTTTCAGGCATTCGGTTCGATCCTCGGTTTTGACTGGCACTCATCAGGTGTGACCACGACCGTGTGCGGTGCAATGAAAGAAGGCACAAAGGACATCGCACACGACCTCGGCATATACTTTTGTGGCGGCAAGGGCGGTAGATCGCGCAAAACACCTCAAGAAATCACTACTCATGCAGGAAACGTTTCCATTGACCCTGCGCCCCTTGTCTATTCCTCGAAGATCGCTGCCAAAGTGGACAACACGTGCATTCAGGATGGCTACACACTGTATCATCACATGTTTGTGTTCACGAAATCTGGTCAATGGAGTGTTATCCAGCAAGGAATGAATCCTCTCAACCGGAAAGCACGGCGCTACCATTGGCTCTCAACACATGTCCGCTCATATGTCTGTGAACCGCACACAGCAGTGTGCTGCGATACAAAGCATACGGCATTGAATATGGTTGCCCGTGAAAGTGAAGCATCGCGGAACATTGTGACAACACTCGCTCAGGAGCATCCTGATAAGCTTATTAAAGAGACACAAAAGATTCTGAAAATGCCGAACCGTCATTCTGTCTCTCGGTTCGACATAAACCCGAACTATTTCTATAAGGTCCTTCTCACTACCTATGAGCGATCACCAGAGGACTTTGAAACACTTGTGAGTATCAAGGGAGTCGGTCCCAAGACAATACGGGCACTTGCCCTCATTGGTGAACTACTCTTTGGAAAAACCCCCTCATTTCGTGATCCAGCTCGCTATTCCTTTGCGCACGGCGGCAAAGATGGCTTTCCCTATCCGGTCAACAGAAAAACGTATGAACATTCTATTTCGTACCTAGAAAAAACAGTAAAAAACACAAAAATCGGCAGAGATGCGAAACTAAAGGCACTCAAGAAACTCGCCACCCTCTAGAAAACGCTCAACACAACCATTCGACAGAATAACAATAGGGCGAATGTATCGCTAAACAGACGAATTAAGCTGCGTGTCCAAAGTATGGAGCGTGGTACTGTATTAGTCGAGCTTGAACCATTTTCTTATGTTGAAAGCATAAATGAGTATAATTATTGTCATATTGACATAAGAAACCCAATGAATATAATAAGGATTCAGGAGGATAAATGAACAATAGAAATCTCGAGAGATTACTCCTTTACGGTCTTGTGGTGATAACTGCAGGCGTATACCTTTATACGGTCTCTCCCACGCTTTCCTTCTGGGATTGTGGTGAATTTATCGCATCATCCTATACGCTCGCTGTACCCCACCCACCAGGAACACCCTTGTATGTCCTCCTCGGTAAGGTCTGGCTTCTCATCGTGGGGCTCTTCGCGGCAATCCTGCCGATTTCAAAAGAGATCGCCTGGCATATGAATCTCCTCGGCATTTCATTCACAATACTGACTGTTGTCTTTCTCTATAAGATGATACTCAAGATTTTCCGCATGTTGTACCACGGAAACATCGACCGCAGTCATCTCATCATCGCCTTTGCTACATGTCTGAGTACTGCGTTTTTCTTCACAATCTGGCGTAATGCCATAGAAACTGAAGTATATGCTGCTGCCACATTCGTCTTTGTCTTGGTCAACTATCTTGGATTGCTCTGGTATGACAGTGTTAAGCATGGCGAACCAAAGAATATATATGTACTCCTTGCCTTCTATCTGATATTCCTCGCCACCGGTATTCATTTGACACCGTTTCTCATTTTTGTGCCTTTCTACATTTTTATTTTTGCCATTGAACGTAGATATATCAAGGATACACTGTTCGTCCTCATCGGCATATTCCAGTTGATTTTCTTTCCTTTTATCTTCTTGCTGCCCGCATCGACTCAACCATATGTCGGCGCCATTCTCGCTTTGATACTACTGCTCGGCATTATTCTACCATTGAATAATCCGGCAAAATACAAAAACTGGCGTTTCTTCTGGATCGGTATCTTTCTCGTCATTCTCGGCATTTCACCTGAATTGTACCTGTATGCGAGGGGAGTAAAGCTGACCGAATTGTACCAGGATGAAACTGTCACCGAACGCTATCTTGATGGAGAAAACATCGCACCAAGAATTAACGAATGCAATCCTGGTGAAAGCTTTATTGCTTTCAACAATGTCTTACACCGTACACAGTACGGTCCAGCGCAAATCATGCCCCGTAAGACACAAACAGCTACCGGATATGGTCTGATCGCAGGATACTACTGGCAGATGAATCTGTTCCTTCGCTATCTATCCTGGCAGCCTATTCCAGAGGCGGTGAATCCAATTCTCAGGGCGGTCATGCTCGCCCTGTTCTATCTATTCGGCATCTGGGGTATGGTTGAGCTTTACCGCAGAGATAGAAAGATATTCCTCTTTTCCATGCTTATCATGGTCATGCTCTCGTTGGCCATGGTCAGCTATCTAAACTTAAGATTTTCGCCGAGCGACCCGAATTCTGAGCATCAACCGCAAGAAGTCCGGGAGCGGGATTACTTCTTCCACACGGGACATCTCTATTGGGGATTTTTCATTGGATTTGGATTCCTTGGATTCACCGAATCATTGAAAAAATAATTCAAGAACAAGAAAGCCGCACGGGTGGGCAGTCTCGGCGTTATTGTCGTCTTTTCCATTATTCCTCTCGTAACCAACATAACCGTGAACAATCGTTTTGGCGACTTCATTCCCAAAGACTATGGTTACAATATGCTCTCATCATGTGATCAGGGAGCAATACTGTTTACGAATGGCGATAATGATACATTCCCGCTCTGGTTTGCACAGGAAGTGCTGCGTGTGAGGCGGGATGTAATCATTGCTAATCTCTCACTCATTAACACGAACTGGTATATAAAGCAGCTTAAACACTGGGGCGTACCGGTCAGCTTCAGCGATTATGTGATCGACCGGCTCGAGCCATTCATGACCCGGGACCGGAGAGTTTTCTATGTTAAGGATATTATGGTCAGAAACATTCTTGCCGCGAACGCTGGCATGCAATTGAACAATACGGACTACACAATCCCACAACAAGAATTTGCTGAACGCTACCTTAAAGGATACAAAGGACAACGACCGGTCTACTTCGCCTCAACCGTTTCACATGACAATTTTGAGGGCTTTGCGCCGTACCTGCAACTCGAGGGTCTTGTGTACCGGGTTACCGGTGATAGTGGAAATCCGCTATACAATATTGATATTGAAAAAACAGAAACATTTTTCTTCAAACAGTATCGCTACACAGGCATTTTTGAGCCAGTAAAGCAGAAAGTCCTGAAGCTCATCTTAGATGATTTCGATGAACGAAAAGAAGAAGGCGAGTTCTATGACTTCGCGCTTCAAAAGGAAAAAAACACAAAAAGGCTGTACAGCAACTATGCTGCTGGTCTGCATAATCTTGGTATTGTGCTCAAGGAACGCGGCGATATTGGCGGAACAATACGAGCATGGCGCCTTGCGTTGCTGTTTGAACCAGAACCGGCCTATTTCTTCAACTATAATCTCGGTCTCCTCTTTGCTGAATTGGGCATCATAGACAGTGCGGAATCCTATTTCTCGCAGGTTGACGTGAAGCAGCCGAAGCTCATGACACAGATCGGCTCGATCTATTTGACGGTCAGGCATTATGACGGTGCAATTGAGTACTTCCAACGGGCAATCACGCTGAACTCACAGTTCCCACAGGCGTATTTCGGCTTATTCACCGCGTACCTTGATAAAGGTGATACGAACGCTGCAAAACAAGTGTTACATGATTGGCTGCGCATCAATCCTCGTGACACGAGTGCCATTAATATACTCAGGGAATTAAGTAAACCGTGAAAGCAGTAGTTCTCTATTCAGGTGGGTTAGATTCTGCTCTTTCTGTCGCACTCATGAAAGAGTGGGGAGCAGAGGTGTACCCGCTCTATGTATACAACAAATTCTTCTCGCTCAAGCACAAACCGGAAATACCTGGTTTGAAAATGATTGACGCAAGCGAAGAATTCATTTTAATTGTAAAAAATCCGTACCATGGATACGGCAAGAACCTCAATCCATGTATTGACTGTAGGATACTCATGTTGAAAAAAGCGAAAGAGTATATGGAAGAACTTAAGGCTGATTTTATTGTCACCGGGGAGGTTCTCGACCAGCGACCGATGTCTCAGCATTTCGATCAATTAATGCTCATTGAGAAATGTGCTGATGTTGAAGGGCTGGTTGTCAGACCTCTAAGTGGTGGATTACTACCACCGACAAAACCGGAAAAGGAAGGTCTGTTAGACAGAAATCAAATGCTCGTCATCAAAGGACGATCTCGGAAAACCGCACTGGGGTTGGCTGAAAAAATGAAACTCACACAATTTTCTTCTCCGAGCGGAGGATGTCTTTTGACCGACCCGGGGTTCTGCCGACGTCTTGCCGACCTCATGCGGACGCAGGAGGATATCACCATACGGGATATTGAACTCATCAGGATTGGACGACACTTTAGACTCGCATCAGATACAAAACTGATTGTTGGTCGTCATGAAGTGGAGAATGAAACTATCGAACAGCTCAAGAGTAACAAAGATTTCTTTATCTATGTCCCTGAAACAGGAAGCCCAAATGCTCTCCTCATGGGGACCAAAAAACACCTGAAGACTGCTGCAGGGATTACTGCACGCTACAGCGACAAGAGAGATGACGAGTTTGTCGAGGTCTTCTACAAACACAACGATACTGCCGAGAGCATACGTGTCAAACCACTGACAAACGAAGAAATCGCCTCCTGGAGAATCTGAGTATGGAACGATTATGGGCCCCCTGGCGTGTTGCTTACATACGCAACCCAGGCAGGGGTTGTTTCTTCTGTGCTGGGCTTACGTCGAAAGATCCCGCAAAATCATTGATTCTTGAAAAGACGGAATATGCATTCTCGCTTCTGAATCGCTTCCCCTATAACAACGGACACATCATGATTGCTCCTGTACGTCACATCGGTTCACTCGAAGAACTTGATAATGAAGAAATTTTGGCAATCAATCATTTACTCACACGCGTAATGAAGGCGATACGAGACACGATGAAATCGCACGGCTTCAATATTGGCATAAATCAAGGTAATATCGCTGGTGCGGGAGTAGTTGATCATATCCATGTCCACTGTGTTCCTCGATGGCAGGGTGACACAAACTTCATGCCTGTTCTCTGCGACACCAAGGTCGTCTCCGAAGCACTGCTGGATACATACGCAACAATCAAAAAAGGTCTCGCCGCATTAGATAGCCTAACGTGAAACATAGCCCAAATCTCAAGATCCAAAATCCAAGTAAATCACAATGCCCAATTATTAACAAACAGAAAGAAAACGTTTTCTTTCTGTTTGGAGTTTGGTTCTTGGAACTTGGATATTAATCTTCCGGAGGCGCATTAAAATGTGTGGCATAGTCGGTGTCATTGGTAAGAAACAGGCGATAGACAACATCTATCCTGCACTCATTGCTCTCCAGCATCGCGGTCAGGATTCAGCGGGTGCTGCAACCTTTGAAAATGCTTTCCACATGAAAAAAGGTAACGG
>DAOVBK010000265.1 GCA_030670605.1 Candidatus Stahliibacteriota bacterium | reverse complement strand
ATTAATGCCGGGCAAAGGGATGTGACCACCGAGACGATAGACAGCGACTGCGAACAGCGTAAAGAGTAGTTTTTTCCGTAAATCGGGAACTTTGAAAACATTCTGAAAGGTTGATATCATTATATTGTTTCTGCAGTCCCTTTTGCCTTGACGATCTTCTCGTGTGCTGATTTCGAGAATTTGTGTGCTTTGACAGTAAGCGGAATAGTAAGCTCTCCCTGTCCGAGAATCTTCACTTTGTGTTTACCCTTAATAATGCCTTTTTCTTTGAGCAACGTTGGCGTCACTTCGGTATTGGGTTCAAAGGCGGCGAGACGTTCAACATTAACTATCTCAAATGTCTCGGAGAATATATTAGTGAATCCTCTTTTCGGAATTCTTCGGGTGATCGGCATTTGACCGCCTTCGTAGCCTTTTTTGACAATATACCCTGAGCGCGATCTATCACCCTTCTGACCCCGTGTCGATGTTTTTCCGTGTCCGGAACCTGGGCCATGGCCAACACGCTTCCGTTTCTTTGTTGCACCCTGTTTGGGTTTCAGCTCACTCAGCTTCACCGTTTGTCTCCTCAATCTCAACCATGTATGCGATCTGCTCAAGCATACCCCGTACTGCATCGTTGTCCGGGTAAATGCGCGTTTTGCCTATCTTCGTTAGGCCGAGAGCCTTGAGCGTACGTTTGTGCTTCTTTATTTTATTTATTGGGCTCTTCTTGAGTGTTACCTTCAGTTTTTTCTTCATGCTCGACTGCTACCTCTTCACGTTTCTTTCTCTGAAAATATTCTATTGGCTTATTGCGCATCTCGGCAACAACAGCAACAGGGCGAACCGATTTCAAGGCATTGATGGTTGCACAGGCGAGATTCGCCGGATTGTTAGAGCCGAGCGATTTTGTCAGTATATTCCTGATACCGACTGCTTCACATACGGCACGAACCGGGCTCGAAGCTATGATGCCCGTTCCTGTCAACGCAGGTTTGAGCATCACATGGCTTGCGCTGAACTTACCCTTGACCTGATGCAGTATTGTGCCTTCGGTGACATCGACCTTGACCATATTTTTCTTTGCAATGACGATTGCCTTTTTGATTGCGGCGGCGACCTCAACCGATTTTGCGTGGCCAACGCCAATGCCGCCCTCGCCATCACCGACAACAACACATGCGTACAACTTGAGTCGTTTCCCTCCTTTTACGACCTTAATCACACGTTTCAGTTCAACAACCTTCTCTACAAGATTTTCCGCGCTCTTAAACACTTATCCTCCCTTAAAATTTCAGTCCGGCTTCGCGCGCGCTATCAGCAAGCGCTTTGACGCGACCGTGAAATCTATAGCCAGCACGGTCAAACGCCACCTTTTTTATACCTTTGTCCATTGCTACTTTGGCGATTCTCCTGCCGACTTCGACGGCAACCTCATTTTTTTTCTTCTTCGCGAGCGCCTTATCTGCTACTGACGATACGCCGCAGATGACCTTTCTTTGACTATCATCAATAATCTGTGCCGAAATATGACGGTTACTGCGGAAAACACAGAGCCGTGGTCGTTCACTCGTTCCACGGACTTTTTTGTGTATTCTCACGTGCCGGCGTTTTCGACCAATAAGCTTCATGTGTTTCCTTATGCCTGAACCACTGCTCGCTTACCAACCTTCTTACGTATCACCTCATCAGCGTAGCGAATGCCTTTGTGCTTATATGGATCAGGGATTCGCAATCTCTTTATCTGTGAGGCTGTATTGCCAACCAGCTGCTTATCAATACCTTTGAGAGTAATGTAGGTGAGGTCTCCTTTTTCTGCACTCTTGACGACTTTCAACTCGCACGTGATACCTTTGGGTAGGGCAACTAGCTTGGGTTTTGCATAACCGAGAAAAAGTTGGAGGTTTGTGCCGGTTAATTGTGCACGGTAACCAGTTCCTTGTATAACGAGCACTTTTTCAAAACTCTTAACAACGCCATTAATCAAATTCATAATACGTGATCTCATCGTACCTTGATGTGCTGCGGACTGCTTCATCTCGTCGCGATTTTTGACAAAAATCACATCTTCTTTGATTTCAACGACAACCTTTGTGCTGACATTCATTGTCAGGCTGCCAAGGGGACCCTGGACCTTCATGTGTACGTCAGCAAGCGTCACCTTCACATCTTTCGGGATTGTGATTGGACGGAAACGTTTTTTCGCCATGATGATTCCTAATAGATGTACGCGATGACTTCACCACCGACTTTCTTACGGCGTGCTTCGCGATCGCTCAAAACGCCCTGGGATGTCGTCAGAACTGCAGTGCCAAGACCACCGAGAACGTAGGGTATTTCATTCTTGGCAACGTATATGCGGCAAGAACACTTCGACACCCGCTCGAGATTCCGAATTACTGATTCACCATTTTTGGCGAACTTCAACATTATCGTAATTTTTCTCTTTTTTGCATCCAGTGTGAAGTTATTAATGAAGCCTTCCTCAAGCAGCACTCTCAGAATCTCTGTTTTGATCCGAGAGTAGGGGACGGTTACTTCCATTTTTTGTGCACGACATCCATTGCGAATAATGGTGAGCATGTCAGCAATCGGATCCATTAGACCTCCATTGAGTAACATTGAAATCAGACTTTTCCAATAAAGCCATAGACGTCTATTTTATTTAAAACCGAGCCAATGTCAAGCAAAAAGTGTACTGTGCACTCTTGACAATAAAGGGCGCTCTTATATACTCTTACATCATGGAGAGTCGCTCACAACAAGGCATGGCTGCTATAACACTGGTCATCGCCCTGCTCATCATTGGAATCATTGTTATTGCGGCGCTTTCCGTGTACACGGGAGGCACTGGAGACAAGGAGAGCGTGACCGCACCGATCGAGCGCGCCAAGAATGTGCAGTGTTTCTCTCAAATCCGGCGCGTG
>DAOVBK010000247.1 GCA_030670605.1 Candidatus Stahliibacteriota bacterium | reverse complement strand
CGGTGCCGCCTCATTACCAATATCATTATCGGTACACACACCGAAGTAACAGTTCATCAGCGTTCTCGGTTCATCGAGTTGACCGGTCACATTCTTGAGCTCGTACTTGATGAAGATCATGTCCTCTGTCGAACTCAAGTTCCATGCATAAACGGTCTGGAAAACCTCAAGTCCTATTGGTCGTGTGTTGCCAGGTGTATGTGCAGTTTCATCGAGATCATTGAAAGCGCACCATGAATCCTGATGCGACTTTGATGTTTGTGGTGCCATGGGAAACGTCACTGCCGGTGGTGGCCATGTTGTCGGATACATGAAAATGATTGCGTCAGGGTCACTCGTCATCATGCCTCCTGCTCCCGGAACGTACTCTGTCTCACCACTGTTCGGATCATAACCAACCGTGGCGAGTGTGTCGCCATCAATGATGGTAGCGAACCACGGTCCTGCACCGAAAATATAATTGTTCTGACTCCCCTTGGGCCACCAGCAACCAGCAACGCCTCGGTCGTTTTGACCGAACTTGCCGAAATTCGAGATCGACATTTCGACCTGGTTGATATCGTGCACCGCAATCTCGAAAGCCCTTCCTGTGCAATGTGGAACAGCTGTCCTGCCGAACGCAAGAAGAGCTGTAATCAAGCACAGCAGAATGGACCGTATGATATGAGCTGATAACATTGTCGGTATCACATCGTAGCGCACTCTCATACGCCCTCCTTTCACTAAGCTATACCTCTTCGTTATATCACTATGTTCTCCTATCGAATATTAATGCCTTATTGTGATAAAACTGTGAATATCTATACGCAGAGAGCGCAGAAAAAACGCGGAGAAGCGCTGAGAAACTCCGCAGAGAACGCGGAGAGTCGCATTGGTGCTTCGTATCTCGTATTCGTATTCACACGACTACGACCAACGATATACGAATACGATATCCTTTTATCTTTTGCCTATCGTCCTTTTGCCTTTCCAAAAGAAAGCCCGCCCCGGAAGGGGCGGGCTACAACCACATGCACCTATAACTATTACCGGATTATGACTAAGGGCACCGACTGTTTGCGTTCAGGTGTCTCAAATACCAAAAAATACATGCCTTGACTCATGCCCTCTGTTGTCATATTGAGCGAGTAGATGCCTGCGGGTTGATACCCCTGGAAAATGTCTCGCTGCAGACGACCTAGTATGTCATACAGTTTCAGAGACACATTACCGGAGGCGCATGATGAATAGGTAATACGGGCATGATTTCTGACCGGATTTGGCTGCACAAAAAGCCGAATAGGACGTTTCTCTTCCAACGAAAACTCTTCCACTCCGGTATACAAATACCAGTACATGTTGTAGTAATCTTCAGCTACTTGGTCGACCTCTACAAGCGCTGTATCAGGTGTCTCATATATCCCCATCCAATTGGCAAACATAATTGCAAATATAATCGTTGCGGATGAATCAGGTGCAAGGTTAAATGGTCCACTTGACAACAAGAACCTTTGGTCATCAGGCTGTGTTGGCATTGTATCATACGGTTCATATTCTCCTGTCAAATAATTGTAACCAGCGAGTGTCATGTAACGGTCTGGATCAGTACTTGGTTCGACCGCCAAGGTAAACCGCTTGAACGCGGTCATGCCGAGTTGAGGCCATTGTGATGGGTCGCGCCAGTCTGGCACATTGTCCAAATCCACATCCCACATCTCTGGTGGCAAATTATCAGCGTAGTAGGAGCTATCTCGTTCGTACTGGTCTGGAATGCCATCACCATCTTTGTCCTGCCCCGCCTCTAAGTCAAACGGTGTCTGCAGTAAGTCTAATCCGATAACCCCAGAGAATTCCGTCCATCCAGGCTCGGGATCTTCCTGCCACTGAAATGCAAGGTCATCCACCCATAGCGATTCCCCGTCAATGACGTACCATTTACCAATTATCGCTCCGTTCATGTCATTCTGATTTGGTGCTGCTTCATTACCAATGTCTATATCTGCACAAAAACCAATGTAGCAATCCTCGAGATAGTTTTCACTGACGTTCTTTGTTTCTAGAATCACGAATATCATATCCACTACATCTGGTTTGTCCCATGCATACACAGTTTGGTATACCTCAATGCCAATTGGTCGCGTGTCTCCAGGAACGTGATAGTTTGAATCACAGTCATTGTAGCAACACCAGGAATCCTGCTGCGACACAATGTCCTGTGGGGCCATTGGAAATGTGTCGGGAGGTGCTGGCCATGGGTCAGGATACATATAGATAATGGCAGATGAAGACATCGGGTCTTGCGTGTGTAGACCAGGTGCAAACTCCGTTTCACCACCATGAGGGCCATATCCTATCGTGACCAATGTATCATTCGTCAGCGAATCAATGGTACCAAACCAAATACCTGCCCCGAAGATGTAGTGATGGTTGCTGTTTTTGGGCCAAATGCAGTCCGCTATGCTACCATAGTTCGTTATTTGAAGCTCAACTTCATTGATGTTGTGCCATTTCATATCCCCGACTCGGCACTGTCTCACATCACCATTACTTCGCGCCACAAGACAAACTGTTATGCTCACAATCATGAGTACACACTTCAGTGAACACTTCATGACTCTCTCCTCCTCTTGTATTGTAGAAATTTACGTCGATAAAATCACCAAAAACCCATATGCAGTATCCCGGGAATGGACACAGGGCACGCTGATTATTGACGATACTAAGCAACCAGAACATATTTAACCCCTCATTGATACGACCACCAATACTAATACAATTAAGTAAGTTTACAAAATCTGCCGTGCAGATTTTGTAAACTTAACGCAGAAAGCGCAGAATTGCGGAATGCACAGAGGCGGAGTGCGCGGAATCACGCACCATCAGCGGTCTCTGCGCACCTTCAGCGCTTCTCCGCGTGTCTTCCGCGCTCCCTGCGATTCTCATTCTATAGCCTTTCCTTCATTATATTAGAAACCCACGCTCAATCCGAGCCTCATTCTGAACGGGCCATTATAGTCCTCTTCGGGATCTACATAGTAATCATTACGTGCCAGTATGTACTCTTCCTTCATTTCTACTGGTGTTAGCAATCCATCATGATTGTAGTCAGCCTGCGGTGAATAGCGGTCAGACGTAAACGGAATA
>DAOVBK010000239.1 GCA_030670605.1 Candidatus Stahliibacteriota bacterium | reverse complement strand
AATAATCTATTCTTACTGGTCGAGTAAGGCCATAGTTGGGGTCAGACCCCACGACACCCAAGGGGTCTGACCCCAAAAACGCTACACCTCTCAGACTATCCAACCACGCGGCTATGCAATAAAAAGTACGATACAGAGGGCTGCTAAGAGTAGTTCAAATCCAATTATAAAAAGTACTACATCTCTTTCATATACTTTTTTCTTCACTCGCCGCAGCAGGAATATAACAAGGTGCGTCGTATCGTATATACCCTCATACGGCTGCTCAAAACTACCATCTCCATTGACCTTAGCAAATGCCTCTACCTTCATTCCTTTCCGTAAAGGCAAAAGGAAATCAAGATAGTAGGGAATGAACAGAAGCAACGCATAACTTACGACATGTCCCAGAAGAGCGCAAATAGCCAAATAGGCACCAATTGGATAGGTCAGTGTATCACCGGGGAAGACCTTCGAAGGATACCAGTTGAAAATGAGAAATGCAACCAGTGCACACACACCGATGAGACAGAAGACAACGCCGAAATGCTGACCACCCAAGTGCGCCAGGATGCCAAAAGTACCCAGCATAATAATACCCATGCCTGCTTCCAAGCCGTTGTAGCCAGCGAGCATGTTAAAGGCATTTGAAGCGCCGACAATGCCCAGTGGCACAAAAACGAGTGGCAACGCAAGCCCCACATCCTGTATGCCAAGCAGAGGTAAATCTATGGTCGTGCGCTCAAAAGTGGCGAGTAAGAATGGTACAGCAGCTGGAACCGTAAGCAATGGTTTCTGCCACTGCTTCAGACCTTTTTTCCAACCCTGAAAATCGTCCATAACTCCTATGACCGTCACACACAATATCGAACCGATAGCGCCAAGAATGTATATCATACTCTGCTGGTCACGCACCAGGCAAATCTTGAGAACAGCATAGTAAATCAGGCTCGTGAAAATCGCGGTCACAACGACTACCCCACCTGATTCAGGAATCATCTTTTCGCCGACTTTGTGCATATCGCGGCCGACCAATCCGATTTTTGCTGCATAACGGATCCATTTGGGCATCAGATAAATCGTTACCCCAAAAGAAATGATATATGCACATGCAGTGAGAATAGTATGCAACATTGTCATGTAAAGTTGAGTTTCTTGAGTTTTTCTGAAAGGTCGGTGACGCGTGCAGGAGAGCCAACAGCAACGCGCCAGGCAGGAACATTTTTGGTCACAACAGCACCAGCCGCAACAATAGCTCCCTCACCAATCTCAATGCCAGGCAAGACTGTCGCATTGGCGCCAATGGTTGCACCCTTGCGTAGAATGGGACCTATCAGTTCTGCCTTTACACGGACAGGATACTTGTCATTGGTGAACACTGCATTGGGTCCTATAAACACGTTATCTTCAATAACAGAATTGGTCGGGATATAGACCATGGATTGAATACTCACATGCGAGCCGATTCTTGTTGAACCATCAATGACAGAATTTGTACCGATGAGCACATCATCACCAATCACCGTATCTTCGCGTATCATGACATTATGACCGGTTTTGAAATCATTGCCAACGGTCACTGCACAATAGATGATCGAACCTGCACGAATGACCGCACTGTCACCGATAGTAGTAGCAGGCCACGAAGACTCAGGTTTGGTAAGGTATGAACGCGATGGCACACCGATATGAACATCGTCCTGGATGATTGTATTCTTGCCAGTCTTGACGTTCTTATGTATCACGTATGGTGGTGGTTTGCTCTTTGAGCAGATTTTGCTGCCTTGAGGGCAATCTTGAGTGCATGTAGTCCTTCACCTGCAGATACAACATGGCCGTTCTTCTTAGAGACGTGACTGATGAAGTTCTCTATTTCCAACTGGAGCGGCTCTCTGCCAGCAAGATTGAGTTCTTCTGTTTGTGGTGTACCGAACTTGACGATGTAGTCACCATAACTATCAAACTTCTTCTGATAATTGGATTTGTAGATCTTGAGTGTTTGGGTGAGATAGTTCAGTTCAGCATACCCTTTGGTTCCTATGAGTGACAGTTCCCGTACTTTCACAGGGGTGATCCAATTTACTTGGATGACCACATCAACACCATTATAACCAAGGATGATATCTGCATAATCGTACCGTGTGCTGTTAAGCGCCCTCCCAGCACGCGCGTTAACGCTCGTTGGTTGAACCCCAAGCAGGAATGCACATATATCAATATCATGCACAGCAAGGTCAATGATAACATCAGTGTCCTTTATCTGAGGTGGAAACAGTCCGACTCGTTTTGAGCTTATCGATATAATTCTGCCAAACTTCTTCTGCTCGATCAGTTTTCTTAACTTGAGAATAGTAGGATTGAATCTTTCAATATGACCCACACAGACCGGAACGCCGTGTTTCTCACTGCTCTTGATAATGGCTTGAGCTGATGAAACTGTATCAGCAATGGGTTTCTCAATGAGTACTGGTATTTTCCTTCTAATGCATTCGAGTGCGACTGCTTTGTGTAATGATGTTGGAACAGCGATGCTTACAGCGTGAATGTTCTCGCTATCGAGGAGTTGCTTGTAATCTTTGTAGTATTTACAGCCACATTTTGCTGCAACCCTCTGACCAAGCGTTCTGCTTACATCAGCGACAGCGACGAGATTGACACCAGGCATCGCTGCATAAACGCGAGCATGGTGCCTACCCATATTACCCACACCAAGGACTGCTGCATTCAACTCATCACCCCTTATCACCAACGGACTATTAATCCCTACGTGATACGACTATTAATTATAAAAAGAAAAAACGCATTGTCAATACGGGAAAATCCTCCCATTTCAATACTGTATGCGCAAAACAAAAGCCCCCGCGTAACGCGGGGGCTGGGTAATACTACCTAAACCATTACCAATATTCGTACTTGTGCTCTAACTGAGGACGACCACCTTCTGTGTTGCTCTGTAATCGTCGCCCTCTCCTTCGGGAATCACTTCAAGCCGGTAAAAATACACACCGTTCGAAGTTCTAAAGCCTTTGTTATCAAGACCATCCCAATTGACCTGATAAAAACCAGCATCTTTGTCGCTATCCACTAAGGTTTTCACTAATCTTCCACTTGTATCGTATATCTTCAAGCTCACGTTGCTTTGCGCTGCTACTGTATAACTTATGGCTAATCCATGAGTGGATGGGTTTGGAAAGGGAACGTGCAACTTATTAGTTTCAGTAGCTTCCTCCGGTGTATCATCATTGATTCCTATGGTTCCAACTGCCACCCTTTGTTCAACCTTAATCCATTCAC
>DAOVBK010000070.1 GCA_030670605.1 Candidatus Stahliibacteriota bacterium | reverse complement strand
ACCGCTGTCGAGAAATACCATCAGGCTTTCCTGTTCCTGCGCAGTCACTGTATTGGTTTCTGCATTGCCTGAGTACCATATGACTACTGTATCATTGAATTCACTGATTCTACTTATTGGGAAAATACCCTGCTCAATCGGTGTCCACACTTTGTACGTCTTGTGCAGGGTATCAAGTGGCTCAGTATAATACTCAGCAAACCTCCCTTCATTATCGCGGTTCACGATGAGAATGTCGGCCGGGTTCAAATCAAAATCAAGATCAGAAATAGAATCCGGTGTCACATAGATATACTCTTCGACAAAATCCGGATAGGGTATTTCAGTGAAGACATACGTGTGGTACAGTGAATCCATGAGGTAAACACTAAAGGCACCGGTCACCGAGTCAGTCGCAGCACTGTCAATGTATGTACTGTCAGCGGCATCGATGAATTGAAAATACACCATTGCCGCAATACCCTCGCCGCTTACAGAATCGAGAACGCTTCCAGCAACCAGTCGAAGCGGTCGTATGTATATCGCAGTTTGAAATGTGTCGTTCTCGCTTCGCTCATCCCCACCATATAGACTATAGGCACTGAGGTCAACCCATCCGGTATCACTCGGCACCCAGCTCTGCGCGAATTCGATCGGCTGTTCTTGACCAACGGCGAGGTCAATGGTTGTATCAGCCGGGAACGGTCCGTCAAAACTAATGTACACATCCCATAATGAGTCAAATCCATAATTCAGTGCATTGACAAACAACGTCAATGAATCACCGACCAGGAAGTATGACTCTGGACCAACTGCATAGAGATCATTAATGCCTGCATCAACATTCTTGATTGAATCCATGAGTCCTTCAAAACCCATGAAGCACATGTATGCAGAAATCCATGAATGGTCTTGATTCTGTCCCCATGTTCTCGTTGGTGGTACGCCGCCATCTTCGTCATAGTCTTGAATGAGCAGACTATCAGTGATAGAATGATGGTACTCAACATACGTGCTGTTCTGGGTAATGCGCGCGGCGTGATTATATGCGTTGGCATACCATATGTTCCACGAATTGTTCCATGTGCCAGTGGGTTGGTAGTATTTCATGTAAGGAAGATACGTGTTCAGCCACGTGATACCTGCAGCAGTATCTGCGTCAAAAAGTGAACGGCACAAACCCCATACTGCGGTACCTCCGGACATTGCCCACACCTCGTCATTGATATTGTTTTGAGGATTTGCCTCAATCCACAGCCGAACCCGGTCACCATATACGAGGGCAGTGTCTTTGTATTCCTGTATGTTCAGATCCTTTCCGTACTGATAGAGCATGCCAGCAGCGAGCGATGTGGTTTTTGGATGCAACCGTGCATAGTATGGGTCTGGATGAGTGAATGACAACGGATGGGCAAACATATACTGAACACAGGTATCTGCGTAGGGCATATACGAGCTGTCACCAAACGTTTTCCTGTACTTACCTTCAGCAAAAAGCCCGAGGCCACAGTTCCAGACCCGGTAGTAATCACTCACTGCCCCTTCTTCTGTCCATGCAGGATGATTCATCACATAAATCCATGCCCTGCGGATATTCTCAAAGTACGTTGTATCACCAGTAATTTCATAATGACGGCACCACACCCAAATCGCCTCTTGTGTGTTGTCGGTCTCAACCACGGTCATTGCGTCCTCGCCCTCAATCAATCCACCGTATTCAGGATCACCCGGATCAGAAACTTGCATTGATGCGATAAAGCCAACTGTTTGACATAACTCATGGACGTAGCTCCAGCGCTGCCATTCGGCACGCAACGCGCCCACGCGGGTTTGTAGAACTGGTTCACCACGCGGTACTGCATCTGCTCGTTCAAAATCCTCATGTTCCCAAAAGCGAGTCGCAGAGGCACCCGTGAGCATCAATAACAATATTACAATGGATTTCTTCATGATTCCTCCCTATACATTATCGCATGCATTTTGTTACATCTACATAAACTATTGTAGTTATTTTGCCATACGTGTCAATTGAACCGTTGACTCATGTTCACCACCGGCTATAATGCTCAAACACGAAATTCTCGATTCTCTTTGTACAGAAAGGATAATAGGAATGAGTGGCTATCTCGGTGAGACTGCTGCGCTCGGCACTGCCCTGTGCTGGTCATTTGGTTCGATCATGTTCACGATTTCATCACGCCGCATCGGACACGTTGTGGTGAACCGTTTACGACTCGTGATCAGCCTCGTGCTTTTGCTCACCACACACCTTATAATAACTGGCAGTTTTCTGCCAGCCTCAACAACATCGTATCATGTCTTCTGGTTTGCCGTATCAGGCATTATTGGCTTTGCCATTGGAGACACACTCCTCTTCCGGTCGTTCGTCCTCGTCGGTCCGCGTATGGCAATGCTCATGATGTGTCTGGTGCCTGTATTCGGTACAGTGACCGCGTGGGTCTTTCTTAATCAAATACTCGGAACAACAGAGATCATTGCCATCATTATCACCCTCGTAGGCATCAGCTGGGTCGTTCTTGAACGCACGACTGACGCGCACGAACGTGGTCACTATTTTGTGGGAATCATATGCGGCATAGGTGGTGCACTCGGACAGGCGCTGGGTCTTGTGTTATCGAAAAAGGGACTCGACACGGGCTATTCAGCACTTGCCGGTAATATCATCCGCATCAGCGCGGCAACGATCATCATGTGGCTGCTGGCATTTTCTCAAAAAAAGGCGGGCGTTACTGTCAAAGCCATGCGCGATACGAAATCAGCACTCGCGACCTTTGGCGGTGCTTTTCTTGGACCGTATCTCGGCGTATGGTTCTCGCTGATTGCTGTACAGTATGCATACGTTGGTATTGCTGCAACTCTTATGGCTTTGCCACCAATATTCTTGATACCGCTATCACGCTGGATTTTCAAAGAGAAAATTACTGTCGGCGCATTACTGGGTACGATTGTTGCCGTCGCTGGTGTCGCGCTGATATTCCTTCTTTAATCAATATGCCACAATACATCAGATCGTTACTACTTCAGCACCCATCAAAATAGAAACGATCTCAGGCATGTTGCTCACACGAGCTGCATCAATTGTGTCTTGCAGTTTGTAGTAGTTAACACATGTACCACATGCAACAAGGTCGGTGCCCGCCGTGTGAAGCTCGTGTAATGCACCTAACACTTCTGAGTCTTTTGTGAGAAGTTTAACACCGGCATTGTAAAAAACTATTGTATCAGGCTTCATTTCATTTGCCCATAATTTCCTGAAGAAAGAACCAATCAATGTCTTGCCAAGTTTTTCAGAACCTGCTCCCATAGTATCGCTGTTGACAACAATAACCTTTTTCACGTGCCTCCTTTTGTGTTCTTGCATTATACCTAGACGACTGCACATTGCAAGATGGGAAGAAAACAGCGATGCCACCCTCTTAAAAAGCGTGGCATCGCAATTGAAGACTAATCGCAATCTACATCACGACCAGGTGTTATCGTAAGGTTGGTACTATATCACTCCGTAAGATCAGGATCCCATAACCAGCTCTCATCTGGCTGATCATCATACACGCTGGTGAACTTGGTCAATGGAACACCACCCGGACTCAGATCAGTAGTCAAACCTGACACCGTGCTGTCATTATCATTCCATGGCAAGCTCACCCAGTTCTTTGATGTTTTGGCAGTATTGCAAACGAGTTGTTTCACCAGTACATAGGCCATGTTCGACTTGGCTGATGTGATGTGAGGACACGGATTGAATGCAAAAACCAAATAGTTTCGGTTGGTATCAGGGTAAAGCGGAACAAGTAGTTCTTTAAAGAACGTATCAGTGCATGAAGCAAGCAGATTGCCACTCGAAGGAATGTAGGCAGGATTGGTATCTGAATAGATGTCATACCTTTCGATTGCAGTTGTATCACCAATGCTATCCACAGGCCAGTAAAGAATTATCGAATCCTTAGCCGCATTCTTTTTGGCAAAGACATGAGGTGGTACGAGAGGTGGATAATGGCGCCGAACAACCGCCTGAAGAAGTAAATCATCTGGAATAGACTGCCAGACTGAATCTCGATGATCCTTGGTACAGAAGGAACGCCAGACAGAAGTTCCATCGTCGAGAAGAATGTGTGGCGGTTCAGGATTCCAGACTCCGATAAAGAAATCTGAAGAACTGTCTATTTCAATCCATGGAAAGGGGAAACTTATATAGAACCAATAGGCACCAGTATCACCCGGAACTACTGTAACAGTATCGGCAAGGAGCAGTTGACTGGTGTCAGGGAAACCACCATCATACCACCCGTCATCGTCCTTCCAGACAAAGAGCGAACATTGTGGCCATGGATTGCTATCACTATACATCGCTACCCAACATCCTCTCAGACAACCATTTTCTTCAGGGCTGAATCTTTGGGCTGTATACACATAATCGGTGTCACTCCAGTAATAAGCTGCGATCCCATTGTCATAGGAGATTAACTCATTAGGTGTTGAGAAAATGCTGTCCTGAATAAGCGTATCATTGCTCAGGTTCCCATCAGTACCGAGTGTCGTGTAGACTGATAAATTATAATATTGGTAAGCCTTTGCTGGTAACCACTTCGGGTCTGGGAATGTTACATCGCGTATTTCGCCTGGCTCGAGACTGGAAACATTGACAGTTTGTTGATATACCTGTGGACCGCCGGATTCGGTTATGTGTGCAACAGCATCAAAGGTTTCTGTATTTGCGCCGATATTTTTGATCTTTGCTCTTATTGCATACTCGTGAAGGGTGCTGACGATCATGGGAGGTTCAGTTATCTCCTTGGTCATAACATCATGATCCAACGCTGTACCCTGATGTACTACGACTACCCTAATCATGTTATCAGCAGGTACAGGAGGCCAACCTGTCTTATCTGAGGAAAGTCTACTCCGGAGTAGATCTGTATCAGCATCGAGCATGACATACTGCTCTGTTGTATCGGTTCCTAAAGCACCAACAAAACCTGGCTGCCAGACACCGACCCAGAAATCACCTGCACAGTGACCAACTGGTGGTGATACCGAATAATAGTGCCAGTCAGGACCACTTCCTGATGGTGTATGAATTCCTCTGAAAAGTTCGGTTCCAGGAACATCACCAGAGTCAGCCTCCCAGATAAACATTGTATCTGGTACATAGGCTGGTCCCGAAAGGTCCTTTCTTAAATTGAGATAATAGAGAATACCGACAATATCAAGCGAATCATGAAACTGGCAATCAGATACACAGTAGCGTACTGCCAGGTACAGAGAATCACCGGCAATATGGTGAAATACACCATTGTCATAATAGAGCGTATCAGTACCAGAACAGAAAAAGTCTACAGATATCGTATCATTACTTCGATCCTGATCATTTTTATCATCAGCATAGAACACCGCATTATAGGTACCACTATTCCAATTTGGATTCCAGGATGAGAAGGTTAGGGTATCCATGGTACCTGGAAGAAGATTAAAAACAGTGATAGTATCAGAATAGACTTGAGCACCTAAGGAATCAATCGTTAAATAGACGGGAAATGACGCAGTTATCTTTCCAATATTAGTAACCACGCCTTGTGGCTGATATGGGTACCCAGGAATTACATGCAGTGGAGGTTCAATCATACTGGAGGCAGTGACGTCGGCGTCATACTTGCCAGGAAGCCTCACTATCAACCGCACCAAAAAATCGCCATCAAACCAATCATCAGGCGCCCAACTTGAACCATTATACCACCAGTTGAAAGGTGGATCGGCTAATGTATCATCATATCCATTGAAATACCAAGGTGCAGAAACATCTTCCCAACCAGGGTAAAGATAGCCACTGGTGACATAGTAGGGAGTAATATCTACCCTGCACCACTGCTCACGAACATCAGGCTGCACCGAACCACTTCTCAGTAAAGTTCCTGGAGAACTACCTGCACCGTCATCATCCCACAACCGCCAATTTAGTATGGTATCGTAATAAGCAGGGTAATAGAGAATGGCAATTACTGTGCAGGGTTCAGCAATGGGGATCTGAACTGCCTCGGCATCACCAGTTGCACCATTAGCACCGTGGCCTCCTAATATGTCGCTATCAATTCGTAACGTATCTGTATGAGGTGGAGGTACTGTGACGGCAATTGAGATTGTATCATTTTCCATATTCTGGTCACCTGCTAATGTCGTGTAGACCGTGAAAGTATATGCACTGTCTATAGGCATCCAGCGCTTAAATCCGACGATTTCTCCATGCTGTTCATACTCGTTATTGGATGGCAAATCAGTTACCTGAACCGTGTCCGCATAAATGACTGAACCCGAGGTATCTACGTGCGCAATAACATCAAAGGTCGCAGGATTAATTCCTCGGTTCTGAACCAGTGCCCTTGGGTAGATCGAAGAATACTCTGATGGTGATGCAGGAACATCGATGATTTCATTTACTGAAACATTTGTATCGCAGCATTTTACTGCCTCATAGAGATTAACAATTCCCGCACCCATAAGACCAGCATAGGAAGGGTTGTTATGGTCACTATACTGAGCGCTCCTGATAAGTCTGTCCCTTACCTGGGCAGCGGTCAAACCAGGTTCTGCAGAGAGAATAAGAGCAGCAGCCGCACCCGCAGCAGGTGCAGCAAACGAATTGCCTGCATAATCGTTTGTGTAACCACCTGCGCCAGATATGCCAGCGAGTGTATCAACGTATTGTGTATCAGCAGGCCCAATAATATCAATATACTCGCCATAATTTGAACCAACACCATCGCCCCAATCCCAAAGTTTGCCAGCAGCATCACACCCACCACATGCCATTACCTTACCATAATACGAAGGCCAACCAGGCTCTGGACTGTTATCATCTGGTGCCGCAGCAAATGAAATAACCTGATTTGCCCAGGCATAATTAAAAGCATCCTCAAGACCAGCTGGATTTCCTGTATAGCCAATGCTTTGTGTGATTACGTTGGCTTCTGCAGTATCCACAGCCCAGTATATTCCTCCAATATTACTTGCGGCATCAGCAAAGACATAGCCTGCCCACTGCACGCCCGGAGTTATGTCCCATCCACCAGCAAGACCAGATATCCCTACATCATTGCTCAATTCTGCACATGCCACACTTGCGCAAGCATGTCCATGCCAGCCAGTAGCCGCTGCTCCACCAAGCTTACGAGAAAAGTTCAGATCCATATCCGGACGAAATTGATCGAATGCTTCATTATCGAGAACAGCAAGTCTTATTGAAGGATCTCCGGTCTCTGGAATTGCCCAGCATTCAGGACCCCTCACAATACTATCTGACCAGTCATAAAACGGATCCTCGGGCAGCGATAAGGGAATATTACGACCCGATGATGTTTTGACGGCATATTTAAAAGGAATATAGTTCGGTGATACTTCCTTTACATCATCTAAT
>DAOVBK010000132.1 GCA_030670605.1 Candidatus Stahliibacteriota bacterium | reverse complement strand
CGCTCATTGCAAAGCACCTGGTTTTCACTATCTTTAGCATACTATTGATTGTTTTAGCTATTAGTGGATGGTTTGCGTTTGCCCGTGATCAAGGCACTGCAGTTTCATCGGATAACGCCTGAGTTCCAGTTCTGTGGTACCTGGAACACACCTGCGCAGTTTGACGTATTCTTACGCTTTCTGCAAGAAGAAAACATCAGGGTTGTGCTTCCAGGTGACCGTGATGATGGCATTGTGATCACGTTCGATGACGGTGAACGAAATGTTTTTGAATACGCATTTCCTATTCTGAAAAAATATGGATACAAAGCCGTCGTATTTCTTGTTGTGAACTATGTTGGGAAAGAAAACAGATGGGATATGACGGTCGGACGTCACGTGCAGCATGTATCGTGGGACGAGATCATGGAAATGAAGCAGTGGGGTATTGCATTCGGGTCGCATACACTGACGCATCGCAATATGATGAAGCTCACTGAAGAAGAAGTCGAACATGAATTGTTTGAATCAAAAAGCATACTTGACAAAAGACTGGGAGCGTGCATGAGTATCTCGTACCCGTTCAACAGAGCCAGTCCGGCAATCATCCGGAAAGTGCAAGACGCCGGATATGTGTATGGTTTTGGTGGTAATGGTTCAGATGCGTTTACAATCAAAAAGGAAGCAATATATATCACCGATACGGTACGAAGCTTTGCCTCAAAGGTGAAGGAGACTCCTCGTTTGCTGTATAACTATGAGAGAATGAAACAGAAAGTTATCAATTACTTCACCATTGCGACAATGCTGACGAGGAAAAGATAGTGATAGGGTCAGGGTTAAGAAACTGGATTTCGTACTCGTATATCGTTGGTCGTAATCGTAAACATACGAATACGAGATACGAGTCACCAATACGATTTCCAGCATCCAAACCTTTGCCCAATAACCATTTGGTATGAAGGAGGTAGCATGAAGTATGTCATTGGTTTAGTCATAATCTGTTCATTGGTTGTAGCTCAAAATGCTGATTCACTCATTGATCATGCAATTGAGCTCGACGCAACACGGCATCTGGAAACAAGCAACCTTGATGAGAGCAGGGATATCCTGCTGCAGGTTCTTGAAAGAGAACCCGATCATCTAAGGGCAAACTATGAACTCTCCAAAGTATACTATCATCTTGGCGATAGGGCAGAGACGAGAGATGAGAAAATCGAGCTTTACACAAAAGGCACTGAATACGGTCAGGAAGCAATAAAGATTGACGGTGACAGCGAGTGGGCACACTTGTGGTACGTCGTAAACCTCGGCAGGAGAAGTCAGACCAAAGGTATTTTTAATTCACTCGCGTATGTTCCAACGGTCAAGCATGAAGTGAACAAGGTTCTTGCCATCGATCCTGAGCACACCATAGCGCTTGATGTAAAAGCAATGTTCTACTACGAGCTTCCCGGTCTTCTTGGCGGTAATGTCAACAAATCAATCGAATTACTGAACGAAGCTCTTGCTCTCGACAGTAGTTATGCACTTCTCTATGTTGATATGGCAAAGTGTTACGTAAAGAAAAAGGATTATGAGACGGCGCGTCAGTATCTGCAAAGAGTAATTGCACTTGAGAATCCTACGTACGTAGCTGATCACATTCTTAAGAACAAACCTCAGGCAGAGCAACTTTTGGAGGAGATTAAAGACAAATAAACAATGTCTCTGATGTCCAAAAAGAAAGCTGTCTGTTAGCGGGGTGTTAGCGGGGTCAGGTCTCAACATTTGACATTTCGGTTTTGTTGATAGAAAACGAATTCAATGTCTAAAATGTCAAATGTTGAGACCTGACCCCTGACGCACGAAAGGAGTGCTTACCGCGAATGCTACAAAAAAACCACTCTCTTTTGGTAGATTGAAGAGGATGGGGAGACGATAGCAATGGCTAAGAACATTACTGACTTATTCATTGGGCTGTTCAAGCTTGACAAAGGCGAAAAACGCAAGAAGTATGGCTACTTTGAAGGGGTTTTGAGCATTATTATCAATCTCCTGTTATTCGTCGTCAAGTTCATGTTTGGCTCATTGCTCAATAGTGTAGCACTTGTTTCTGATGCGCTCCACTCACTATCTGATGTTATTACGTCGGTGGTCGTGATTTTCAGTTTCAGCGTCGCCACAAAACCAGCAGACCAAAGACATCCTTTTGGTCATGGTCGTGCAGAGCGCGTGGCGACGATCATTATCGCCTGCTTGCTGATTGTAGTCGGTTTTGAATTCTTCCTCAATGGTCTCAATCGTTTCACCAATCCGGTTCCTGTTGACACTAACTGGTACATCGTTCTCATTCTGTGCATCACCATCATCCTGAAGGAGTTTCTTACCTATATTTCGTCAAATCTGGGTAAGCGAATTGATTCGTCCATCCTGAAAGCAGAATCATGGCATCATCGGTCAGATGCTCTTTCAACAGTACTTGTCGTTATTGGGTTCATTCTCTACCGTTTTGGTTTGTACTATGTTGACGGTATTATCGCTATGATCATCTCTGTATACATCGCCTACACGGGCATTTCTTTGATCAAGGAATCAAGTAGTATCCTTATGGGTGAGGCTCCTTCGCCATCGTTGATTGACGATATCAAGGCTATGGCTCTGAAATGCGGTGGCATCAACGATGTCCATCACGTGCATATCCACGATTATGGACGACGTCTGGAGATAACTATTCACATTAGGCTCAAACCAGACACATTACTCATCGATGCGCACAGAAAAGCGTCTGAGGTTGAGGCATGCATAAAAGCCGTGATCAAAGGAGCTGAGGTGACCGTTCATACTGAGCCGGAGGTTAATTCGTCCGCATGACGATCAGAGAATTCCGTATCGAAGACTACGAACAGGTGATTGAACTCTGGCAGAAGGCGCATCTTCCGTACAAACCAAAGGGGAGGGACAGCAAAGAAGAGATTGAACGCGAATTGCGAGCGCGCAATGCTATTTTTCTCGTTGCGGAAGAAAAAGGCAAACTCATCGGTTCGATTTTCGGCACCCATGATGGCAGAAAAGGGTGGATCAATCGTGTCGCCACTGCACCCGCGTATCAAAGACAGGGAATCGCACGCACGCTCGTCACTGAAGCGGAGAGGCGGTTCCGGAAAATGGGCATCAAGATAATCGCCTGCCTTATCGAAGACTGGAATACTGAATCAATGGTATTCTTCGAGAAAAACGGCTACATTAAACATCACAACATACTGTACTTCACGAAACGCGAAGACCGTGATACGTAATGAAAAATCCGTGTATCCATATTGACTGGAGCACAGACGGTCTGCAGTTCGCGCTCAAGAGCAATGATATTGTTATTATTGTTGACACATTACGGTTCAGCTCGGCAGTCGTGACTGCTGTTGCACACGGATTCACTGTTTATCCGGTTGCCGATGAACGTAAAGGCAGAGAGCTCGCTGCTTCTGTGGGTGCGGTCATGGCTGGCAAACCGGGTAAGGCGAGATATTCGCTGTCACCGCGCAGTTTCCTTGATCGAGAGCGTGCTGGTACGGCCGTTGTTTTGTATTCTCCAAACGGTGCTGTATGTGCCTCGCACATCCAACATAATGATACTGCGTATATTGGGTGTTTTCTCAATGCCCGGGCAGTTGCTCAACACCTACGCGCATGTGTTGATACGACAGGCAGGAATGTAACTATGCTTGCCTGCGGCGAGCAACGGGCATTTGCTTCTGGCGAACGGATAATCTATGTTAAGGAAGACGGCCAGCGCGTATTCGCCGTTGAAGATTATCTCGCATGCGGTGCGATTATTTCCTTTATAGACATGGACAAAACGGCTGAGGCGACGATCTGCGAGGCAACGTTCAGAGCGACTCGCGATCATCTCTTGGAACTCATGTTGGGTAGTTTCAGTGGTCGGTACTTGAATGACAAAGGACTCGCCGCTGATGTCGAACATGCTGCGCAGATAAACCTTTATGATACTGTGCCAGTTGTGTGTGAGGGCAGGATCATTGCCGCAAATGCGACGACATAGCAGACGATTTGATAACGCACGCATCATACGTTGGCTTCTTGAGAAAGAGAATCCTTCGGTTCGCTACTTCGCACTTAGAGATTTACTACACAAGACTGAACGAAGTAAGGATGTGTGCGATGCCAAACGCGCTCTTCATCAATCTACGTTTGTTAATAGAATATTCTCAAAACAAAAACGAGGCGGATTCTGGGAAGACCGAGAGAATCCATATTATCCAAAATACAAAGCATCGTACTGGACATTCATGCTTCTTGCTCAGCTCGGTACTGACAGGACTGACCCGAGGGTCAGGAAGGCAAGTGAGTATATTCTTCACCTCCAGCATCCTGAAGGCGGGTTTTCGTCAGAAACAGAAAAAACAGCACGACGCGTCTACATCTGGTGCCGAAAAAGAGGCAAGACAGTACCGCGGCATGATCATTGGATGGCGTCGTACCTTCGTGAAGGTCAACTCACCTGTCTCACTGGTAATGTGCTCACTGCACTCACGAGAATGGGCTATAGTACACATCGCAAGGTGAAAAAAGCACTTAAGTGGCTCATACGGGTACAAAATGTAGATGGTGGATGGCTCTGTCCATACTGGCGTGCGCATGCCAATGACATACATGGGTGCTTTTATGGCACCATCTGCCCGCTCGAGGCGTTCAGTATGATTTCTCAAAAGGATCGTACAACAACGATGAAACAGACAATTGAACGCGGGGTCGAATTTCTGCTCATGCACCGACTCTTCAAGGCAGATCATCACGGATTCAAGACCATAAAAAAATCCTGGCGTACATTCGGCCTTCCCTATTTCCATGGTTACGATATTTTGCGCGGAATGGATGTTGTGACACGGTTGGGGTGTGTCGATGACTCTCGTCTTGGTGATGCTGTGAAGATACTCGTCAACAAGAGAAAGAACGACGGGACATGGATCCTGGAGAGTGCACCGACTGGCAGGATGTATGTGAACCTGGAACCAAAAGGCAAGCCGAGTAAATGGATTACTCTGATTGCGCTACGCATACTGACCCGGTTGAACCACGAGAATGCTTCTCAATGAGGGATGGTAGTATACTTTATTGTGTGGAAATGAGGGATTAGACTATTGATAACTGCTTTATTCCCAATACAATTGACTAGGCTGTAACCGTAGAGGTTTGCGTTTGCTACGTTGGTTGTAGTAGAAGTATGATGGCTGAAAGGAGGACATTTGGGTA
>DAOVBK010000051.1 GCA_030670605.1 Candidatus Stahliibacteriota bacterium | reverse complement strand
AACCTTCGCAACCTTTTCAGCACCCACGGCGCCGATTATCTTCTGTACATCATCCTGATTCTTACCCTTGATCTTATGGAGTAGCAATTTGGACAGTGTATCTTCATCAAGGGTGGAGAATAATTTGAGCACAAATGGTTTGAGTTCAAGATCTGTGAATAGTTCGGCGCGCTGCGCTGGCGGCAGTGCATTAAGGAGACGGACGACTGCCTCGCTGTACGGCCGCTGGGAATCTTGGGCAACAGTGCTCAAATCGGTTATGATCTGCGTAAATTTCTGTTTTGTTTCAATAGTGACCCCACCCTCTGGCTCATCTGATTTCTTCACATGAATGACACCGTTCTCATCAACGGTCACATCTTCACCGTGACCACGGTCCGCATCAGATCCAGAACCACCACCTGCTCCCGCGCCTTTACCTAGGCCTTTGCCAACGCCACCAGAACCTGAACCGCCAACACCTTTTTCCAGCAGTGATTTAAGCGCCCGTAAATCATCAATAACCGCGCTCGGATCTTTTGCCCTACCCGATTCATGCGCCACCTGTTCTGCTTTGCCACTCTGTATCCCGAATTTAACCGCATTGATCTTGATCCTCTTTGTCCCTTTTGACAGGAGCATTGCTGCCGCATCGCCGTGTTGTCGTACCTTGAGCCGCGGCGCACTGATCGTTTCATACAGATTCCTCACATCCTCCTTTGTGACACCCGGTTCAAAGCTCATACTATTTATTTCGTTTTTCCGGAGTGCTTCAAGGAGCCCGAGAATAGCCGCATTCTTGGTAATATCGTATCGTTCATCTTCCAAAATCACGGTCTGTTCAAGGAAATAGAGCGAAAACGTTGTGTATATGTTGTAGAGCCGGAGCAACTCAGACATCGTAACGTCGATCATCCGTTCCATAACCGGATGGTCAGGCGGGTATGATTTCGCAGACTTGAAACCAACGCCAACTTCTTTCAAGAAATCAAGAACCGGTGATACTTCCACGCGTAATTGTAATGAACTATCTCAATTTGTCAACGTTTTTTGGCCCTCAAGCCACCGATTGAAATGATTTCCCGCTATGATACGCTCCTTTCTCATGTCCATGGTCAACACACCGTAACCAGGTACATGGACGATTCTATTAGTCTGATTGTCGTATAGTCGTATCGTCGTATTGTCATCTGCAACTTCTCCCGCTTGTGCGGGATTCTTCCGCAGGAACTCACGTTCCTACGAGAACGGAGTCGCTTTTGTGGCCAAATCAAAGATTTGGACAAAAGCGGATTCGCTCGAAGAGTAAATTCGTATTCGTGGCTCGTCAATCGTAATCGTAAACATACGATTACGAACTCTCTCCGCTCGACTCTTCACTCTCCACTGTTGGATGCTAAAATCCAAAGTCCAACGCCTACGGTCTGAAGGTAGTGGCAGAGTTTACTCTGCGGATGTTTATTAGTCCGATTGTCCCATAGTCGTATTGTCCTATTGTCGTGTAGTTGACAATCAGACTATCCGGCAATCCGACGATAGGACTAATTATGAATCCTGTCGAGCACGCACGACCACTGATGGCTGATGGCTAGTAGCCAATGGCGAATGGTTAGGATGGTTGGATAGTTGGATGGCTCGATGGTTAACCATATAACTATGCAGCTATCAAACTATACAACGAAACTGTGTGTCTCTACAACACGTTCCCCTGGTAACGAAGTCCTGGCGCACTGACTCTCAGCCCTTGATTCGTCCAAGAAAAAATGTATAATAGACGCGATGAAACAGAGAGGAGAATGTCATGCTTGAAAATGCGATAAAAAATAGAAAAGTAAAAATCGGTATTATTGGTCTTGGTTATGTTGGTTTGCCGCTCGCCGTCGAGATTGCCAAATGCGGATTCAGTATTATTGGTATTGACATTGATAGCAGGCGTGTACGCGAAGTGAACCGCGGTATGTCTGCAATAGGCGATGTTGATTCACAGACCTTACGCAAACTGGTGAAAAACGGAAAAATCAAAGCGACGACTGATCACCGAAAACTTAAGTTCTGCGACATCATTATCATCTGCGTGCCAACGCCTGTTGACGTCAATAAGGAACCGAATCTCGAACCAGTCATAAACAGCACCCGTGAAATCAAGAAGACACTCAGAAAAGGACAGCTCATTATCCTGAAGAGTACGACGTATCCAGAAACCACGGAAAAGGTTGTACAGCCCATTCTGGATGAACGCGGTTTACGTGTTGGCCGCGACTACTTCCTTGCATTCTGTCCTGAGAGAATAGACCCGGGAAACAAACGATTCGGTGTGCTCAATACACCGACGGTAATCGGCGGGGTGACAAAAAAGTGTACCCGGCTCACCACGCTTTTCTATAAGCAGTTCATGAACAAGGTGCATCCGGTTTCATCGCCCCGTGCTGCAGAGATGACAAAACTTCTCGAGAATACATTCAGAAATGTGAATATCGCTCTCGTTAATGAATTTGCCCAACTCTGCGAACGCATGGGCAGCATCGATATTTGGGAGGTTATCGAGGCGGCAAAAACAAAGCCATTTGGTTACATGCCATTCTATCCTGGCCCAGGTGTTGGTGGTCACTGCATTCCCATTGACCCGTATTACCTTTCATGGAAGGCACGGGAGTATGATTTCCATACTGTTTTTATTGAACTCTCAGCACGCATTAATGAAGATATGCCGTACTTCATTGTCAATAAAACGATAAACGCGCTCAGCGAATCGGGCGTCTGTCCGAGCACGGCTCGGGTACTTCTTTTGGGCATGGCGTTCAAAAAAGATATCTCTGATCTAAGAGATTCACCAGCAATAAAAGTGTATCACATCATTAAGCCAATGGTTGGTGTTGTGAAGTATAATGACCCACATGTTCCAGCATTCTCTACCAACGGTAAGAAAATTACATCGGTTTCATTGAACGCGCGCGAACTGAAGAAATATGATGCAGTCGTTATACTCAACAAACACACTGCCTATGACAACCATTTAATCGCAAAACACCCCCGTCTAATAGTCGATACACGTAAAGCGATAACGAAAAAGAGTAAAAAGGTCAGAAAATTGGGTGCGCCCTAAGCAAAAGACTGCTGGAACCGTACCTGATGGCAGTTCAGGCGCTTTCTTGTCTTCACATAGTGAAAGCGGTCATCGAGCCAATACATTCTCGTTTTTTCGGGGGTTTTAAAGAATTCCGGCCGCGACCCGCAGGTCGCGACCGGGAGGGGAAATCGTTATCTTCTACTTGTTTGACAAATCACTATTCGGTACGGTTTATTATAATTAACTCCATGCAAATGTCAAGAGGGGGTTAGTACCAGTATTTCTACGTATCGACAAAAAGATCTCGCTGTGTTAGTTTTGTGCGTTTCATTCGCCTCATACTAAGAACCTCCCCTTCTTCAAAATTCCTGAGAACCATCTTCGCACGCTGTATCACTGAGGGAGGCAATCCGGCAAGCCGAGCAACATGGATACCGTAGGATTGATCACTTGGTCCCGGACTCAGCTTGCGGAGAAACACGATCTCATCGCCCCATTCTTTAACGAGAAAGTTGTAGTTCTTCACGCCCTCTACAAACTCTTCGATTCTTGTCAGTTCGTGAAAATGTGTCGCAAAAAGCGTACGTGCTCGATTTGTATTCCGGAGATGCTCAACAACTGCCCACGCGAGCGCAAGGCCATCATAGGTTGATGTACCTCGCCCGACTTCGTCCAGGATCACAAGGCTCTTGTCCGTCATGTTATTCAATATGTTTGCCGTTTCCATCATCTCGGCAAGAAATGTACTCACGCCTTTTGCAATATCGTCACTCGCACCGATACGGGTAAATATCTTATCAACGATGCCGATTGTCGCTTCTTTGGCAGGTACAAAACTACCAACCTGCGCCATGAGCGCGGTTAATGCAACCTGCCGCAAGTAGGTCGATTTTCCCGACATGTTTGGTCCTGTGATGATGAGAACTTGATGCGCGTCGCGATCAACAGAAACATCATTCGGCACATACGAACCTCGTTCGAGAAGTCGCTCAACAACCGGATGACGGCCCTCAGTTATGCTTATCCGACTGTTACTGTTAACAACAGGTCGTGCATAGTTATACATGGCAGCATTTTGGGCAAATCCCTGAACCATATCGAGAAGTCCAATTGCGCGTGTTGCATTGAGTACTGCCTCAGTATGTTGCGCAATTTCGTCACGTAGGGCAACATACAGGTCACGTTCAAGCAACTTCATTTTCTCTTCAGCGCCGATGATCTTCTGCTCAAACTCTTTCAGCTCCGGTGTGTAGAATCGCTCCGCATTTGCCAGCGTCTGTTTTCTGATGTATGAATTTGGAACATACTGAAGATTGGGTTTCGTAATCTCAATGTAGTATCCAAACACCGAGTTGTAAGCAACCTTGAGAGACGCGATACCGGTTTTTTTCCTTTCTTCAGATTCAAGGGCAAGGAGCCAGTCTTTGCCGCCTCGAGCAATATTCCTCAACTCATCAAGCTCTTTTCTATAACCCTCCTTAATAATGCCGCCTTCATCAAGAGCCATCGGTGGTTCGGAAACGAGTGCCTCATCTATTGCCGTTACAATGGTATGAAAATCATCAACGCACGCGTGAATCTCTCTGAGCACGTCACATGTACATGCTGATATCATTTCCTTAATCTTTGGATACAGTTCCAAAGATTCTTTGAGCGTCATCATCTCCCGTGGAAGAATGCGCTTACAGGCAACCCGTGCGATGATGCGTTCAACATCACGCATTGATTTAAACAATTCACCTAACTCCTGTCTTAGAAATTCCTTGTTTTTCAATTCTTCAACAGCATCCAATCGTTTTTCAATCACCTGGGTGTCAATGAGCGGCTCGAGCAATTCGCGCCGTACTCTTCTTTTTCCAAAAGCGGTGAGACAACTGTCCATGACCCATAGTAATGTTCGCTTATCAACACCCCGAATATTCTCAAAGATCTCAAGATTCTTGCGTGTTGCTTCATCAAGATAGAGTCTATCCTCTACTTCGAATAGAGAGACTGCAGTGATATGTGAGAGTGACAACTTGTGCCTTTCTGACAAGTAGTGAAGGAGCGCTCCTGCAGCACTTATTGCGAGCTTCTTGCCCTCTATGCCAAAGCCTTCCAGCGTAACAACCTTAAAATGATCCAGGAGCTTCTTGTACGCGATATCACATATGAAGTGGTAACCATCGAGAAATGAAAGCGGCACGTCTGTTTTCATCTCTAAGCCCTCCGGCGCGACGACTTCCTTCACCTCTTTGCGCGCCAGTATTTCCTGCAGGGGCATACCAGCAACTTCACCGCACGAGAACTCTCCGCTTGTCACATCACAGAATGCGACACCAACGGTCTCTTCGTCGGGCAGACACGCAGCAAGATACAATGACTTCTTCTCATCGAGTAGTGATGGTCGGAGGATAGTGCCCGGTGTAATGACTTCAACAACATCTCGGGCGACTAGTTTCTTACCTTTTCCAGCAGGTTCCAGTTGTTCACATATTGCTACCTTGAATCCGTGCTTGACCAGCTTCGCAATATAGTTCTCACATGCCTTGATCGGCACACCTGCCAGCGGAACCTTAACTCCCTTCTGTATTGTTTTCGAAGTAAGTGTGATACCGAGACAGGAGCTCGCACGTTTCGCATCATCGTAGTAGAACTCATAAAAATCACCCACCCGGAACAACAAAAGTGTATCTTTGTATTTATCTTTTATCCTTTGATACTGTTCAAGGAGGGATGTTATTTGCATAGCGTTATGAAGGAACCCACATTAGGTATTCATACTTCTTGGGATTTAGTGCTTAGGATTTGGAACTTCCCTGGTTCACCAGGGTTAGTATCCTTTGACGACATTCCCTTTAATGCCGAGTGAGTCCAGTCTGAGGGAAAACGCCTTTGCCTGTTCCATCGTCGGGAATGCACCAACCCACACGCGAAAGTACGTCGTGCCCTTGACCAGAGCCTCAACCACCTCTGTATCAAAACCGTGTTCGCGCATCTCTGCGGCGTGCCTCTGGGCATTGTCTTTATTGCGGTAAGAACCAACCTGAACAGTGAAATATGATCGTTTTGTTTGTCCCGGTGTCTCTGGAAGTACGTTGGCTGCGCGCTCGCTCCAGATCGACTGTGGGTATGTCGTACGCAGGTGCTTGATGACACTCACCCCCTGCTCTTCCTGATCATTACTCATGTATGATACACCGAGCCAGAAAAGAACTTCGTCCTTCACGTCGGTATCCGGGTATTTCTCCAGGAGACCGTTAAGTGTTATGATAGAAGACGTGTAGCTATGGCGCGCAATATGGATTTTTGCAATTTCCAAATGAGAGATGTCGGCATAACGAGATTCTGAAAAATCGTTGGTAACTAACCGATAGTAGTGCAATGCCGAGTCAGGAGATACTGACAAACGACCCAAGTAGTAATATGCTTCTGCAATGCGCGGATTCGTTTTGTCCTGGACGACCTCGTAGAATAGTTCACGAGATTGTTCAAACTGAAAAGCATTGAACAATCTTATCGCCTCATCTATGTTTGCGGCAATAAGAATGGCCGGTATTATGAATGCGGCAAAAATGATTCTACTGCGTGACATTGTGGACAAAGAAATGTTTTTTCATCAACATCAAAACCACAATTCGTACATTTGAATGCAGTACGTGCCAGCCTGTTCTCAATCTCGTTGATCTGCTCCTTGAATGCTTCATCATCTGTCTGCGATTTCAGCAGACGGAGAGAAGCCAAAACATTCTGCGGAAACTCCTGGGACAGTTTTCCATAAACCTCGCGTGCCATCTCAACAACGTTCTTCTTTTCATACAGTGCGGCAAGTGCAAGACCGATAGTGAAATTGTTCGGGTGTTCCCGGAAAACCCGTTCATAAACGGGAATGATTTCATCAAATGATCCAAGCTCAAAATGTATTTTTTCAAATGCGGGCATGATGAGATATGCCTGATCAGGGTGTTCTGTAACAATCCTGCGGTAGTACTCCATTGCTTTCTTCAGATTACCTTTCTGTTCAAAATATGCTGCCAGATAGTACAACGCAGAAAGTGAATCCGATGAAATCTTGAGCGCTTTCTTGAGCAGGTTAACTGCCTCTTTCTCCTTCTCTGCATCTTTTCCGGTGATGCTTTGCAATTTGGCTTTTGCGAGTGACGCGTAATAAAATGCATGTCGCTGTGGGTCTTTGCGCTTAAATCCGCCTTCCTCGTATATCGTTATGCAATCAGCATAGGTACCCATCTCTTCATAGAGTTTGAGGATGAACCCTCGAGCATGCGTGTCCTTTTTGTCTATTTTGAGTATCTCGCGCAGAAGGGATATTGCCTTGTTTTTCCGATTGGCAGCAATCATATCATCGACGAGTGCATAAAACACCCTCTTCTCCTCACGCATTTTGAGTGTTGGTCGCACCGTGAGTGATTGGTGAATCTGAGTGGCGCGCGGCACGTCGCCTTGCTTCCTGTAGAGAGCACCGAGTCGTATGTAGGCATCAATAAGGTCGCTATCAAGATTCACCGTCTCCTTGAGTTTTTTCATCGCCGTCGCATCATCATTTTCGAGGAGCGCAACGAGCGCCTCAATATAGGGAGCATATCCGGTCAGTTTACCCCTCCTCTGTCGGACGTAGAGGAAAAGGATGAAAACGACGAGAACGATAATGATAACAGCGATTGCTGTGATCATTTCTCTCCCTCAAGCGGCATATTCCGGAGTGAGTTGAGTTCTTTGCGCAGATTTCTGTTTTCTCTGCGCAGTCGGTGGATAGTACTCCTGAGCACAATCTCGTCAACCAGAGCAAAAATAATGACGAAGACCATACCGACCATGAATGCATAGAAACATACCATTGAGAGCGAGATATCATAGAGATGGTAACCGAACACATCGACAACCACGGTTGGCTGCCGATTGAGCCACATGAAACCGCCAACAAGGCCAATTACTACGATGAGGAAGATCAATCCCAACAGTCGCATGAAACCTCCTGGGTAATCATACATACCCGCATAGAATTGTCAAGGGTGAGTGTCTCGTACTCGTATATCGTAGATCGTATTCGTGATGTGGCCAGCGGATTTCGTTTAGCGGTTGTCCCGCCTTTGGCGAGGATTCTCGCAGAGCGGACCGAAAAGCGATACGGTTTCGTCATTCGGTTACGATTTAATACGTTTGCCTTTTATCTTCTGCCTTTTGCCTTGATGTTCTGATATCCTGGTCTCCTGATACCCACTTCCTGATACCCTGATGCTCTGGTCGCCTTCTTCTCTTTGCCTTCTTATTACTTGACTGATACGTTTCTCTGATTATGATAGTGCGTGGACAAAGAAAGAAAGTTCTTTCTGAAGAAAAAGATCGCCGTTTTGTATGGCGGCTGGTCATCAGAGCGCGAAGTCTCTATTGGTTCAGGCCAGTGTGTACTCAAATCATTGAAAAAACAAGGTTTCACCGTAAAAGGTATTGATGTCGATAGGAATTTTACGAAACGACTCACGGGCGTCGATGTCGCGTT
>DAOVBK010000288.1 GCA_030670605.1 Candidatus Stahliibacteriota bacterium | reverse complement strand
GCGATCATCGTCATGCGTAGCCTTTTCACCACGATGTGGTTCCTGATCATCCTCGTCGGTGTACTACTGCACGACACAAAGAACGTCAAGAAAATTATGGTCTGTGCACTGCTCCCGTTTCTTTTTGTCACATGCCTTCATCTTAAAAATCATCTGGTTTTTGATCAACCCACACTATCCTCCTGGCTTGGCATGAACCTTATCAAAATGACATCAACCGTACCACAGGAGAAAATCGATGCGCACATCGAGCGCGGCGAGATACCAGCAATTGCGCGTGTGCAACCATTTGGCTCTCCAGAAAAATACAGTGAATTCGCGGTCTTTGACACCACGACAGGCATTCCAGCGCTCGACACACCGTACAAATCAACCGGGTTTCCCAACTATAATCACATTGGCTATGTGTCAGTATCACGACAGTATCTTGATGCTGCCCAGTTCCTCATACAGAAATACCCGGCTCACTACGGGCTTTCCGTTATCAAAGCCTGTTACGCACACTTGCGACCAAGCTGTGATAGTGTTATCTTTCGGGGTAACAATCGTGAGCGCCTCAAAGGATGGGTCACCTTTTATCAGGATTATCTGCTCGGTGACGTACTCAAGAATGTTTGGCACACGACGTATACAAACAGATTCGGCCAGCAACGCACAGTACACATCAATTTTCTCTATGTCTTCATTCCTGTCCTCTATGTCTGGTCCATCATAGGTGCTCTAAGACCGCACAAGGCGCGTCTGGACAAAACCGGCGTAGTCTTTTTCCAGTTTGTTGCATTCAATATTGTGTATGTTACCATCGTTGGCAACCTCATCGATGTAAGCGAAAACATGAGATTTCGCTTCTTGCTCGTGCCGTTCACGTATATTCTGCTAGCGCTGCTGCTCAACAAACTCATCAAGAAAAGGTAGAACTGCTGTTCTATTCGTTCTATTGTCTCATTGTCCGATAGTCTTATGATCGCTGAATTAGTCCTATTGTCTCATTGTCTGATAGTCCTATAGTCGAAACACAATTATCCTGAATATGACGATATGACCATAGAACTATACGGCTATCCGACTAACATAATTGACAAAATAAGCATTTGAGGTATACTATATTATACGTCCGCGAGGATGGCGGAATTGGCAGACGCGCTGGATTTAGGATCCAGTTCCACTTCGGAATGGGGGTTCAAGTCCCCCTCCTCGCATACGATGGAGGCTTTCTTTGGAGTACGAAGTCACAAAAAACGACGAAATTGAAAAAGAAATCAGCATTTCGGTACCGTCACAGGAATTAACCCGATACGTGGATGCTGAAATCGACAAAGTTCAGAAACAATTGACACTCAAGGGGTTTCGTAAGGGAAAGGTGCCAAAATCAATAATTAAAACACGGTATTATGATTCAATCAAGGCACAGGCATTGAACAGCCTTGTCAGCGAATCCCTCGCGACTATTGTCACTGAAAAACAATGGTATCTGGCATCTCAGGCAAAACTGCTCAATGTAGATGAAGGCGAACACATCACATTCCGTATGCAGTTCGAAGTCGTACCGCACTTCTCGGTTGGTGATTATGCGGGGATAGAACTGTTCAAGGAAGAACGACTTCCTGATGACTATCTGCTCGAGCAGGCATTGAATGACGTACGCGAACGCAACGCACGGGTCGAAGAGGTAACCCGCGCCGCAGTGGTGGATGATTTTGTCACACTGGAGTTAACTGTCACCGAGGATGGTAAGGAAAAAACACAAGATAAGGAAGTAACGGTAAGAATCGGTGACCGCAGCATTCCCGACGAAATGAACAGGGCGCTGGTCGGCGCACACATGTCTGATAAAAAGGAAGTAACTGTCGATAGAATAACATACGCATTCACCGTGAAAAAAACCGAGGAAAAAGTACTACCACAGATAGATGACGATTTCGCGAAATCACTTAAACTCGAAAACGCTGAACAACTCAAGAAAACACTCATGGAAGAAGCACGAAAGAACGAAGAGAAAAGAATTGAAGCAGAACTCAAAGAATCATTATCCAAAATCATGCTCGAAAGAACAGTATTCAAAGTACCAACATCTTTTGCTGAGAATGAATATAAGAAGATGCTTCAGAACGCAAATCTTCCTGATTCTGAATCAAACAAAGAGAGATTTTGGAAGGTCGCAGAAGACCGAGTACGACTCAACCTTATCCTCGATAGAATAGCAGAACAAGAGAAAATTTCTGTCAATGAAGATGAAATCGTACAACTCGTTTCTGCAATGGATATGAAATTGAATAACGAGAATAAGCAGAACGTCATAGGATATGTCGGAAGCATCATGACACGGGAAAGGACGATCGATTTCCTGTTCAAAAAAGCAACCATCAGTGAAAAAAGTCGCATCATATCACCAAAGGAGGCAATGAATGATTCCCGTTCCGTACGTCATTGAGCAAACCGGCCGGGGTGAAAGAGCATACGACATCTATTCTCGTCTTCTCAAAGAGAGAATAATATTCATCGGAACACCGATAGATGACACAGTCGCAAACCTCATCATCGCGCAACTGCTCTTTTGTGAAGCTGAGGACTCTGACCGGGATATCAACCTTTACATCAATTCACCGGGTGGTGTTGTTTCATCCGGTCTCGCGATTTACG
>DAOVBK010000277.1 GCA_030670605.1 Candidatus Stahliibacteriota bacterium | reverse complement strand
AAGCTGTTTTTGTTGCCGTTGGGGCCCAACTCAGTAAAAGAATCGAACTTGATGGTTCCGAACTGGATGATGTTTACTGGGGAGTTGAATTTTTAGCTGCAGTTCGCGGAGGCAAAAATACACCTGTTAAAGACCGGGTGGTCGTTATCGGCGGCGGCAATGTGGCGGTTGATGTGGCGCTTACTGCCCTGCGTCTCGGTGCCAAGGATGTAAAGCTCGCCTGCCTGGAAAGCCGTGAAGAAATGCCGGCAAACTCCTGGGAAATCGAACAGGCTCAGGAAGAAGGTGTGGAGATCGTTCCCCTCGTTGTGCCATTGAAAATCGAAAAGAACAAGATCACGCTGCAAAAAACCGAGTGTCCAGAAGGCAGAAAAGGTCGGGTTAAAAAAGTGGAGGGAAGTGAATTTGAGGTTGAACTCGACAGTGTTGTTATGGCAATCGGGCAATACCCTGAAACAGATTTCTTGAAAGGCCTCGTGAAATTCGATAGGAATGGCCACATCATGGCAAAAGACGGAAGGACAGCGCACCCCAAGATCTTTGCAGGAGGCGATGTTGTGCTTGGCAGTGCAACAGTTGCTCATGCGGTGGGTCATGGAATGAAGGCTGCGAGGCGTATTGATGCCCATCTCAGACACATCCCAATGTTCATTGCCAAGTTGCTGAGAAAAACCTATCAACCTAAGGTAAAAATGCTACCCATCAAGGAGATAGAAAGGATCAAAATTCCCCATCGGGCAATTGAAGAAAGGAAAGGCGACTTCAAGGAAGTAGAATTGTGGGCTTCAAAGGATGAATTGATCAAAGAAGCATCCCGCTGTTTGTCTTGCCCACTCCGATACCACCCTCATTAATCCATCTATCTCATATCGATTACGGTCTATTTGAAAACCACAAGAATATCTCGTCTGATTGACAAATCAACCTATTTCACTATAATGGGGAAAGTTACTCAATCTTGAACTACGCTTAAAGGAGGAAAAAATCATGAGCAATAAGATAAGGACAGTTTTCGCGCGTGAAATATTGGATTCACGGGGCAATCCAACAATAGAAGTCGAAGTTGAATTGGATAATGGTTTCAAAAGCCGTGCCGCAGTACCATCGGGTGCTTCTACGGGTATTCACGAGGCGCTCGAACTAAGGGATGGAGACAAAAAGCGGTACGGAGGTAAAGGTGTCTTGAGAGCAATCAGTAATGTGAACGATAGAATCTCATCTGCACTCGTCGGCAAAGATATCACGGAGCAATCAGAACTCGATAAGACAATGCTCCAACTCGACGGATCGCAAAATAAAGAGAACCTCGGCGCAAATGCCATCTGCGGTGTCTCATTGGCAATTGCACGCACTGCAGCACGCGCATTGAACATGCCACTCTACAAATATCTGGGTGGCCCAAAGGCATCCATATTGCCAGTGCCGATGATGAATGTCCTTAATGGCGGTGTCCACGCGAACTGGCAAGGACCAGATTTTCAAGAATATATGATCGTGCCTCATGGAGCAGATAGTTTTAGAGAAGCTTTGAGGTGGAGTAGCGAGGTCTATCAGGTATTGAAGAAGATTTTGAAAGCAAAAGGATTAAACACTAGTGTTGGTGATGAGGGTGGTTTCGTACCGACCGTTTCATCAAATGAAGAACCCTTGAAGTTAATCAGCGAAGCAATCGAAAAGGCAGGATACAAACCGGGCACAGACATTAGTATATCGCTTGATACAGCATCGAGCAGTTTCTACGAGGAGAACCAGTACAATCTCAGAACCGAGCAAAAGAAATTGTCTTCAGCAGAAATGGTGCAGAAATTCTTCTCACTCACGGAGCACTACCCAATCATATCCATTGAAGATGGACTTGCCGAGGACGATTGGTCAGGCTGGCAACAACTGAATGAAAGAATAGGGAAAGACGTTGAACTCATCGGTGATGACCTGCTAGTAACCAACGTCGAAAGGATTGCTCGTGCTATCAAAGAGAACGCAGCCAATGCAGTTTTGATCAAAGTCAATCAGATAGGTAGTCTCACCGAAACGATCCAGGCAATAAACATGGCCAAGAAAGCTAACTGGGGTGTAGTTGTTTCGCATCGCAGCGGTGAAACAGTCGATTCATTCATCGCCGATTTCACGGTAGCCATGGGCACTGGTGCCATCAAGACCGGTGCTCCGTGCCGCGGTGAACGCATCGAGAAATATAATCGATTATTACGGATAGAGGAAGAACGAGGAACTGCCGCAGCGTATGCCGGTCGCAAGGCATTCGTAAGATAAAAATGTTTACGGAAATAAACTTCGAGGTACCCCAACACATGGCGACAGGCAAGGGGATCGAGATATTACCTACGCAGCAAGAAGATCAAACCTAAGCACACAAGGAGGATTTGAATGGTACTGGATGATCTTGAAGATACTAAGAAAGGCCCTTTTTGCAAGCCTTATGGACAATTGTACTTTGAAAACTTGGAAAAAATGCCGTCTTTTCAAGTCATTGAGGCCTATCTTTTCTGCCTGTCAGAAGCCAGCCAGAAGATACAACAGGCAGTTGCAATACTCGAGGGGATCCTCGAAAAGGGCGCTGAGAAGTTGAAGGATATCGATGATCCTCAAGAGATGCAACACATATATGGAAAACTGACAAGCTCGCGGGTTGATATTGAAAAGGAAATTGAGCACTTATCTGAAGACCGAAGAAAAATAGACAAATTGATATC
>DAOVBK010000110.1 GCA_030670605.1 Candidatus Stahliibacteriota bacterium | reverse complement strand
TTCCCCCAGATATCCCGAGATGAGGTTGTGTCCATGAAATGCCCCCGTTGTGGCAAGGAAGGCGACCGAGTACTGGAAACGCGAGGCTCACAGAGAGGTTCTGTTGTAAGAAGACGACGCGAGTGCGGCAACTGTCATTTCCGTTTCACGACCTACGAAACGATCGAACGAATGCCCCTTGTTGTGATAAAACGTGACGGAAACCGCGAGCCGTACGACCGTAACAAGTTGTTGAGTGGTATTGCGACGGCGTGCCGGAAACGTCCGATATCTGCAGAAAAAATCGAATCGATCGTCAACAAGGTTGAAGATAGTCTGTCTGACAAATATCAAATAGAGATAAAGTCTTCTGAAATTGGTCGTATGGTTTTGGACCATTTGTTTGATATTGATGAAGTGAGTTATGTCCGATTTGCATCTGTGTACCGTAAATTTTCAAATGTTGACAAATTCACGAAAGAACTGACCAAGATTAGAAAGGAGCGAAGATGCAAGAAAAAGCATCGGTAAAAATCGGCATTGCCGAGAAAATTCCTCAGGAAGTCGCGTTTCAGAGCGTGAAGAAACGTGATGGTAAGGTGGTTCCTTTTGATAAATCGAAGATCTCCCAAGCGATCTATATGGCTGCGAAGGCAGTCGGCGGTGATGATAGAAAACGTGCGAAACAACTCGCCGATGAAGTCGTCTTGTTTCTCTATACACTGAAGGGCGAGAAGGTTCCCGAAGTCGAAGAAATCCAGGATGCTGTAGAGAAGGTGCTCATTGAAAACGGGCACGCACGCACTGTAAAGGCGTACATACTCTACAGAAAGCAGCGTGAAATCTTGCGAAAGAAGAAGCTGCTTGAGAAAATGCCTGAGGAACGTGAGACAACTGATTATGCACTGTTTGTCCGCACCTCAGATGATGACTTCGTTTCGTGGGACCGTGTGCGTATTGTCCATGCCCTTGAGAACGAAACAGGACTTGGTCCCGAGATTGCCGAAAAAATCGCCGAAGAAACTGAGGAAACCATACTCAACAGCAATGTCAATTTGATATCATCATCACTCATCCGTGAGATCGTCAATGTCAAGCTGATCGAGCACGGTCTCGAAAATTCGCGTTTACGTCACACACGGCTCGGCGTTCCGCTGTACGATGCGGAGAAAATCATCCTCTACGCAAACCGTGAAAACGCGAATATCCCCCACAACCCTGAGGCAACTAACATGACCATTGCAGAAACGGTCAAAAAACAGTACATGCTCTCAGAGGTTTTCAGCCGTGATGTTGCCGATGCCCACATCCATGGTGATATCCACTTGCACGACCTTGGTTTTGGCGATAGACCGTACTGCTCAGGACAATCTCTTGAGTATGTGAAGAAGTACGGACTCAACCTCCCTAATGCTCTCTCTATTGCCAAACCAGCAAAGCATGCAGATACCATGCTCGCTCATATGGTGAAGTTCTCTGCAGCACTGCAAGGTCATTTTGCCGGTGCTATTGGTTGGGATGCAGTGAATATCTTCTTCGCTCCTTTCTTAACCGGTATGAACAACCGGGATATTCACCAGCTTGCCCAAATGCTCATATTCGAGTATTCACAGCAATCAGTTGCCCGCGGCGGCCAGGCGATATTTTCGGACCTCAACCTCTACTGGGAAATCCCCAAGCACTTCAGAGACGTCGAGGCGGTAGGACCGGGCGGTGAATACACGGGTAAGACCTATGGCGAATATGTCCCAGAAGCACAGCGATTTGCCTGGGCACTCTTTGATACGTACATGGATGGTGACGGCACGGGTCGTCCCTTCTTCTTCCCGAAACCGCTCGTCCATATCACAGAAGATTTCTTCAAAACACCAAGGTGGGAAGATTTTCTCAATCACATTGCTGATGTTTCATCAAAACGCGGCAACACATACTACGTTTTTGACCGTGGAGAAACCGCAAAAATATCAGAATGCTGCAGACTGTCTTTCAAGCTGGAAGAATCAGACCTCGCAGATGCCCGCACACCATGGAAAATGCGCTATACAGCGCTGCAAAATGTTACCTTGAATCTCCCGAAGGCAGCCTATCTGGCACATCACAACGATGAGGCACTCCTCGCCAAGCTCGATGAGCTCCTCGAAATGGCAGCAAAGGCGCACGTGCAGAAAAAGAATTTCATAGAACGCATTATATCACTCAAGGACGAAGGACCGCTCGCGCTGCTCACCATGGAGCGAGATGGGGAACCGTATCTGCGGATGCACCGTGCGACATATCTCATCGGTCTGCTCGGTCTGAATGAACTCGTTCAGTTTCACACTGGTAAAGAAATGCACGAAGATGAAACAGCGTTGCGCTTTGGACTCAAGATTCTCTCACACCTGTACTTGCGCACAAAGGCTCTGGCAGAAGTATACGGACTGCGGTTTGTAATGGAACAAACACCAGCGGAATCTGCAGCACACCGTCTTGCCCGGCTGGACATTGAACACTTCCCAAAGGAAACAGCGTCGGTTGTGAAAGGCAATCCTGAAACAAATTCAATCTACTACACCAATTCTACTTACCTCAATGTCGGCGAAAGTATTGACCCGATTGAACGGGTAAAAGTTGAGGGTAAGTTCCACGACCTGATCGAGGCAGGCGCCTTAACTCATGTGTGGCTCGGTGAAACACAACCAGCAAAGGAATCAATCGCAAACTTTGTCGTGAAGACCTTCCGTAATACACGGAATGCCCAGATTGCATTCTCTCCTGAATTCACGAGCTGCAACAATTGCTTTAAAACTGCCCGTGGACTATTGAACAAATGTCCGTACTGTCAAAGCGCAAATGTCGACCACATCACGCGCGTCACTGGCTATTTCACAAAAGTATCTGGCTGGAACAAAGGGAAAAAAGCAGAATTGGTTGATCGTTACCGTTCAGGACTTTAAAAGGTAACGGCAATTACCACAAGGGATCAGCACAACCACTACCACATTGCTGACCCCTTTTTTTTCTTTGAAATGCCTCAAATACGAACATAATGTCTGACATGGATCCTCAGACAGGTCACCGAGTCATCTTCAGACGACTCATTACACTATCCTGGCCCATTACCCTTGCGTTCATCATGCGCGTTGGGTATCAAATCGTCGATATATTTTGGGTCGGCAAACTGGGCACTACTGAAGTTGCCGCAGTATCGCTTGCCGGAAACACCTTTTTCATCGTTCTCGCAGTCGGCCAACTCATCGGGTCAGGCACGGTCACGCTCGTCGCACAGACATTCGGCGCGCGGATTATCGATAGGGCAAACTGCATTGTCCGTCAGGCCCTGATTCTTTCTCTTTTTGTTGCGGTACTCGTCTCAACGGTCGGGTTTATCTTCTCCGCGAATCTCGTATCGCTGCTTGGCGGCACAGGCACGGTCCTGTCTCTCGGCACACAATACTTGAGAATACTCTTTATCGGTTTCTTTTTTCAACTACTGTCGTTCAGCATCAACTACTCGTTCCGTGGTACCGGTGATATGGTAACACCAATGGTCCTCATGTTTGCCGCAACAATTGTGAATATGATTCTTGACCCACTGCTTATACTCGGTATTGGCATCTTTCCAAGATTGGGTGTACAGGGGGCGGCAATCGCCACAATCATCGGCATGCTCACGAGTTTTGTTTTAGGTTTTGTCATACTCATACGGGGAAAATCCGGTCTGAAACTTGAATTGGGAAAAAGCTGGCGTCTCGAATCCTCGGTCGTGCGGACAATCATGACCATTGGAACACCAATAAGCGTTTCATATTTGCTGATGGGTTTTACGGTTATGGCGGCATTCAGAATCGTCGCATCGTTCAGTGAATCTGCCATTGCTGCAATGGGTATCGGCGTGCGTATCTTGCAGTTCTCGACGCTATCAATCGTCAGCATAGGTATTTCCACAACAACAATTGTCGGGCACTACCTTGGCGCGCGCGACGTCTCACGGGCGCATAAGACAGGCGTTGTTTCGATGCTATTGTGCACCGCAATAATGATTTTCTTCAGTATCGTGTTCTACGCAGGAGCACCATTTCTTATACAAATTTTTCTTAATGAAGCGCTCGTCGTTCAATACGGTACTCAATACATGCGCATTGCTGCGCTGTATCTTGTATTCATCGGTCTGACCGTTAGCATGACCGGTGTACTCAGAGGCGCTGGTTATACGTTTCCTCCTATGCTTGCAGGCTTGTTCAAGCTCGCAGGTCTACTCTTGCTCGCACCACAATTCGCCTACACGCTCGGCATTGGACTCAGCGGTGTATGGTGGGCTATGTTTGTGTCGTATGGTATTGAGACACTGGTAATAACACTAAATTACCTAACCGGCAAATGGCGGAAAGTGGGACTTGAGTTGCTGGAGAATGTGAAATAGTGAATTGTGAATAGTAAATAGGAGGAAATCCATTCACCATTTACCAACTGCTATTCACGTTTCAGTCCACCACGTTCACTGCAATGATGCCTGTTAGTATACCCAAAACCGCCCCCCCAATAACATCGGTCGGGTAGTGCTTGCCCAGATATATTCTCGAGAAACCAACGGTTGCAGCATACAGATACAGGGGGATTGCCAGATCCGAACAGTGATGTGAGTACACAACTGCCTGTGTAAAGGCGAAAGTCGTGTGCCCGGAGGGAAATGACGAACCCCAACTAGAGCAATTGTTGCCAGGCCTTTCACGACCGATAAGTAGTTTCAGCGGTATTACTGTGGCACAATTGCTGAAAAAACCAACCATACCATGTCGCGCCGCTTCGTTTTCTTCATTCAGGTAAAGAATCGCGGGTGGTGCCACATTGAGTGCAGGTATAGACACGAAACTGACCCCTTCCATGAATGTATAGACAGGTTCGACGTGCCAGTTTTTATTGATCGTATTGAACACACTCACTTCAAGGCTACAGCACGCCTGACTTACGAGGAACAACAACAGCATAGGACAGTCTAGCACAAAACGCACTCGTGTCAACCGGCTCGTGACCGTATCAGAATACTGGTATCACTTGACTAAGCGACAAAATCGCGTACAATAAGATTGTGCGTACTCGTATATCGTAGATCGTATTCGTGGACAAACGAATACGACAGACGAATCACGAATACGGTTTGTCAGGAGGTTTTATGCCGTGTGGAAGAAAAAGAAAACTTAAGAAAATAAAAAAACATAAACTCAAGAAAAGAAGAAAAAGAGACCGCCACAAGAAGAAGCTGAGATAGTCCTTCTTTACGTTCACCAAACGTAAGGATATAAGCAGTTATTCTTCAAAGCTAGCAGTGTAGCAATCATGTCTTGATTCCAGCAAGAATCGTCGCTTCGCACGCAAGCTCATCATTTACTTTCGCTGTGCCCGCAATCTTGACTACCGAACCCCGGTCGCGCAGTAGTTCTACTTCAATGATGAGAGTATCACCAGGACGTACGATCCGTTTGAACCGTGCTTTTTCAATCGCCATGAACAGAGGCAGGGCACCTTTATTCTTGCGCAAAAGCATCACACCACCAGTCTGGGCAATCGCCTCGACCATGAGTACACCAGGCATGATCGGTTCTTGGGGAAAATGTCCGGCAAAGAAGAATTCATCAGCACGGATGTCCCGCTTCGCTTTGATATTCGTATCACTGACTTCCAGAACTTCATCAACAAAAATGAATGGTTCCCGGTGAGGCAGTATTTCTTTAATCTCGTCAATGTTCATATTCTCCTCCTTTGGAGGCAAGGCAATTCACGGCAAGATGCGGCAATTGGTGGCAACTCAAGGCATCTAAAGACAAACCATGGCAATTCGTGGCAGCAGGGCAGAT
>DAOVBK010000275.1 GCA_030670605.1 Candidatus Stahliibacteriota bacterium | reverse complement strand
CTTGGTATTGAAACAAACGAGGAGGTGGTCGTCGGCTGCGTCATACTCACCGAATCGCTCGGTGTCTTAAGAGATTCCACACTGGATCATAGCGATAACATGTGGAATTTTGACAACGGTGCTTGGGGTGGCGGAGACGGCGGAGATTGGATGATCAGACTGAAGGTCATTCCAATAACATTCACAGGTATTGAGGACAGACCTGAGCAATTGCCTGAGCGCTTTGTGTTTGGTCAAGTATCATCGAATCCGACCCGCGATAGAACAGTCCTGGAATATCAGTTACCAGCCATAGAACATGTCACACTGAATGTTTATGACATAACAGGTAAGAGAGTTACACAACTGGTGAACGGCATCAAAGAGCCAGGTATTCACCGGGTATCATGGAATGGTCGTGATACGCGCGGGAACCGTGTTTCGAGCGGTGTCTACTTCCTGAAATTCAGAGCAGGCGACTTCACGACGACACAGAAGGTACTCTTTGTGCGGTGATGACAAGAGACATTCAAAAAGGGGAGTGTAATACTCCCCTTTTTGTTTTCTGTACCGTATTCGTGGCTCGTGGAAACGCAGATTAACGCGAATCTGATGCGGAAACACGCGAATCAAGAGCAATGAACTTCTCGACGCACTTCGTTTGCTCGAAGGATGAAATATTCGTTGCTTGAATTCTGTCGAGAGGTCTTTTTACTGTTCGGGGGAATACGCCATGTCATGTGGCGGATGAATCGAGAACGGCTTTGATGTCATTGTACCTGTCCGCCTCTTTGTATGGCGGAAGGAACGGAGTGACGAAGTGATCTCAATACATGATGGCGGGTTCTCGATGACAGAGAAGAACAGTGGTTCAGTAATGAGCCCGTGGTTCCTTCTCGTTTCTTCACATACGATAGTGGGGAGAACTGAGAAAAACACCGCGTGATGTGCAGCCGCTGGTGGCGAGTCAGATTTAGTGATTGAAAAGCCAGGGATTGTGAATATAATAGAAAACGAACAATGCATTCACTACTGAGACTTAAACGCTATTTCCGCAAATACAAGTATCACTACATTATTGGCATTTGTTCACTTATCATAATCGACATTCTGCAGCTTATCATACCGCGTGTCTTGATGAGCGCGATTGACGAACTCACGGCTGGTGTAGCAGGATTGGCGCGTCTCGGACAGTATTTCATGATCATTCTTGCGCTCGCGCTTGGCATTGCCATTGGGCGATTTTTCTGGCGCTACTTCATCGTCGGTTCTTCTCGGAAACTCGAACGTGATCTGAGGACTGATTTGTACAGTCACTTGCTAACACTCGACTTCAGCTATTTTGACACGCACAAGACTGGCGATCTGATGGCGCATGCAGTTAACGATATCAACGCTGTGCGAATGGCGATGGGCTTCGGGTTCATCATTCTCATTGACATTGTGATCCTTGGTTGTGCTTCATTAATTATGATGCTCAACATAAATCCGCTTCTCACATTTTACGCGCTCATTCCTTTTCCACTCATTGCCATTGTGTCCACCCGATTTGGTCGTCTTATTCATCGACTTTTCGACAAGGTGCAGGAGTCGTTCGCATTCCTTACAGAACGCGTCCGCGAGAACCTGTCCGGCATACGTGTGGTCAAGGTATTTGTCCAGGAACACGCAGAGATTGAGAAGTTTGATGTATTGAGCAAAGACTATATTACGAAGAATGTGCGCCTGATACGGCTCTGGGGCATGTTCTTTCCCACTATAATGTTTCTCGCTGCACTTGGTGAGCTCATTGTCCTCTGGTTTGGCGGTCGTTCTGTCATCTCAGGTGATATAACAATAGGTTCGTTTGTCGCATTCATGGCGTATCTGCAAATCCTCATCTGGCCAATGATTGCTATCGGGTGGGCGATTAATCTTTTCCAGCGAGGGGCTGCATCACAAACACGACTCAACAGAATTCTCGATGCGCAGCCAGCGATTATTGGCGGGACATTTAAGAAACGGGTAGAAGGACTCATAGAGTTCAAAGATATTAGCTTCACCTATACGGGTAAGAAAGTGCCAGCGTTGAGCCGCGTGAGTTTCTGCATCGAACCCAAGCAGTTCATCGGAATCACCGGTCCGATTGGTTCAGGTAAGACGTGTCTGGTCAATGTTTTGCTGAGACTGTACGAACCGCAGAATGGCAGCATTTTCCTTGATGGGAGGAACATCAAGGAGTTTGCCGTTGAAAACGTACGCCGCAATATCGCGTATGTTCCTCAAGATACGTTTTTGTTTTCTGATACGGTGCGTGCCAATATTGTTTTTGGTAATCGTACTGCCAGTGACCGCGACGTTGAAGAAGTGGCCAGTATCGCTCAGATCTACGATGAAATCATGGAACTACCGCATCGGTTCGAGACACAGATCGGCGAGCGCGGTGTGACACTGAGTGGCGGCCAGAAGCAACGGATTGCCCTTGCCCGGGCGCTTCTCATGAAGCGACCAATTATCATTCTTGATGATGCGGTATCCTCTGTTGATGCAGAAACAGAGCGTGAAATTCTTTCAGCGATTAAGAAGGAACTGAAAAATCGGACGTCGATTGTGATCTCACATCGGGTATTTGCCTTACAGGATGCCGCACGGATAATCGTGCTTGACCGTGGTTCTATTGTTGAGCACGGTGCACACGAGGAATTGCTGAAGACGGGCGGACTGTACAGTGAGATATTCAAGATACAACAGCTTGAAATGAAATTG
>DAOVBK010000145.1 GCA_030670605.1 Candidatus Stahliibacteriota bacterium | reverse complement strand
GTGAAAAATTCCCCCCCGGGCTCCAGCGCTCAGAATCCCTGATGCAACACGGCATGGTTGACCTCGTGGTTTCGAGAAAAGACCTCAAAGATACGCTCGCACGCATTTTGCATATTGTTTGGACCGGTAAGCAAAACGCCGTAAAAAAAGAGCACCACTAACTCCTAATACATGCCAAGAAACATACGAAGACGTTTCAACATACGACACCCAGTACAGTGGCTCGTCATCATTGTCGTCTCCCTTGTCGTCGGTCTTTGTGTTGGTGGCTACATAGCGATTATCAGCGACCTGCCACCTGCTGAATCGATATCATTTTTCGCGCCACCAATCGCGACAAGGGTCTACGATACAAACGGCGACCTATTGAGTGAATTCTACATTGAGAGAAGGGAATTAACAACAATCGATCAGGTTCCGTATTACTTGAAGGCAGGGGCGATCTGTATTGAAGATAAGCTCTTCTACAAACACTGGGGTGTTGATATTCTTGCCCTTGTCCGGTCACTATTCATAAACCTTATTCACATGAGGGTCGTACAGGGTGGTAGTACTATTACCATGCAGCTGGCTCGCAATATGTTCTTAACCCTGGAACAAACCATGGTCAGAAAACTAAAAGAAATGGCTCTCGCAATTCGCATAGAACGAACGTACACAAAAGATGAAATCCTCGAGAAATATCTCAACCAAATCAACTTTGGCCAGGGACACTATGGTGTCGCGACAGCCGCACGCTACCTTTTTGATAAAGATATTTCAGAACTGACGCTCGCAGAATGCGCGCTGCTCGTTGCCATACCAAACTCTCCAGAGAGGTTTTCGCCGTACAAGCACCCAGAACGGGCAACGCAGCGCAGAGGTCTTGTGTTCAAGGAAATGTATAAGAGCAAAATTATCAGTTTCGAAGAATATGAAGCAGCTCTGCAGGAGTCACTCAACGTTGCCGAACATATCGGAGAAAAACGCGTTGGTAAATACTTTCTCGAGGGAATCAGACGGTACCTCGAACTCAAGTACGGACCAGAGTTTCTCTACCGAAGTGGTGCAAATATCTATACGACACTGAATACGAGAATCCAACAAGCTGCAGAGGAAATTTTTGAACAACATATCAGTGTGCTCGAAAAGGAGTACAATTTTAAAAATCCCAAAGCCAAGTTTGACTCGCTCGGGCTCGCGGACACAGCGACGTACTCACCGTACCTGCAAGGTGCATTTGTGCTGCTCGACTACCGCACCGGTGAAGTCAAGGCACTCATTGGTGGTCGTGACTTTTCGCAGAGTCAATGGAATCACGCAACACAGGCGGGCCGTCAGGCAGGGAGTGCATTCAAAGTGTTTGTCTTCACTGCAGCCATTGACAATGGTTTCACGCCAGCAGACATCGTGCTCGATCTGCCCATTGTTCTCGAAGTGCCAGGCGTAGACAGTATTTACCGACCCTCAAATTACGACCGCAAGTTCATGGGGCCGATAACGGTCAGGAATGCTCTGAAATACTCACGCAATCTTGCCGCAATACGGCTCATCCGCAACATAGGGCCCGAACTGGTTGTTCAATATGCGCACATACTTGGTGTAAAATCTCCGCTTCTTGCCGTTGTTTCTTTGGCACTGGGCGTCTGCGATGTCAGTCTTCTCGAGATGACAAGCGCGGTCGGTACGATCGCTAATCTCGGTGTGCAGGTCGAACCTCTGTTCATCACGAAAATCACGGACAAAGATGGCACGATCATTGAACGGAATGAGTCTCTCCCAGAACGAAGACTCTCTGAACAGAACAGTTACATTATGACGAGCATGATGCAAAGCGTTGTGAATGGAGGAACCGCATACAGTATCAGGCAGTACTACAAAGGACCTGCTGCTGGTAAAACAGGAACGACCAACAACTACTCAGACGCGTGGTTCCTCGGCTTCACACCGAAGTATGTTGCTGGTGTCTGGTTGGGATTCGATGATAATAAGCGTATTTTCCGTGGTGCTACTGGCGGTAGGATTGCCGCGCCGGTTTGGGGCAAGATCATGGCAGCAATTGATACAACCACACAGGGAGGATTCATTATACCTGAGGGTCTGGTGCATCTAAGAATCTGTCAGGAGACCGGACGTATTGCCCGGGATATGTGCCCGAGCGCCATTGAAGAGGTCTTTGTCAGAGGCACTGAGCCGACTGACTCCTGTGACATACATCGCTTTGAGGGGAGAATTCACTACCACGATGATTTCGAAGAAATAGATCCTGCTGAACTTGAAGAGTTCTAGTCGACTGTCTCACTGAAAAATGCCGGGAAGGGGATTTGAACCCCTACACCCTTTCAGGCGCTAGGTCCTGAACCTAGTGCGTCTCCCAGTTCCGCCATCCCGGCAATCCTTAGGGCACAGGATACAGGGAACAGTAGTTCTCATCTTGCTGATTCCTGGCTCTTGAACCCTGATGCCTACTTCGCCCTGATTCCTCAACACAGTTTCCTACTTTGCAAAGCAAGGCAGGAATCAGGATACAGGGAACACTATATCTTCTAATCCCTTGACCCTGCACTCTCATCTAGCATCCCCGGCCTCGCTCCGCGCGTGCCCTCGTCCATTGATGGACGGGGAAGCGGGGCGGGCTAATCCCTATCCACTGTTTCGTCATTATATTCTACGGATACCGTGTGTCAACCACATAGTCCCATAGTCAGACTACTGATTAGTCATATCGTCGGATGGTCGGATAGTCTCATAGTCAAACTAAGGAAGTGACAATAAGACGATCAGAGTGGTCGAATCCGCAGAGAGTAAACTCTGCCACTACATTTAGGCTTTGGCAAGAAACATCGTAACAGGCTATATGCTATCTGCCATAGGCCACTAGCAAATTCGTGAGGGTGTTCATGTACGAGTACGTCATTAAGTCACCCCGTCCCTTTGTCTCAGAATTCCGCGTCCTCTGCGATTTTTCGGCGTTCTCCGCGTATCTTACAAATGTCAAATGTTGAGACCTAACCCCAATAACCTACGGTTCCGGGACTTCTGTGATTCGCGGTTTTTTGCCAAAAAGTTTGCAGTACACTCTGGTGTAGTCTTCTTTACCTGCCAACAGCTGTGTGGTGACCGGCATTACCTTCTTGGCGAGACGCGTCATTTTGTGCGCCTTATCCCTGATATCCCACTGTGCAGTGGAATCTTCGCGCAATCGCGATATGTGATATAGTTCTCGCAAATTAACACTCAACAGTACGCGCTTGCGGTGGGCATTGGTAAGGATGTAACTTCCAACACCTGAATACTTCTTTTCTATACGATGATACAGTTCCTCGGTCTGTTTAATCATTTCCGCAAACCTTTTTACCTCACCGACTATCTTCACTGACTCAGGAACAGTGTATCCCACGCCGGTGTCATACTCCTGACATACGACCGTGGCAATGCGGTGGCGCTTTAACTGACCAAAACAGGCTGAGGATACATTCAGTGAATAGGTAAGCTGGGCACATTCAAATTCCCGCGGTGCAGCATCATACAATTCCATGTACTGGCATGCTTTCTTGAACAACTCGATGCGTCTTTTCTGCGACATGCGCTGCACTGCTCTCATACACGCAGCATAATCCCACTGTGTAGAGCGAAAGAGAAGCGACGCCAAAATCTTAGCATCGGCATTGCGCGTGTGACCAACCAGTTCAACATCACCGCGCTTGCCTTTCCTGGTTTTTCCCGTAATCGTGCGGGCGTATGAACGTAACTGGGAATAGGTTTTCTGGTCATAATCATTTGCATCACAGAAGAGAATGACCGACGGTGCGACCTTTTTCACGCATCTATACAATTTCATGCCGAGTTCATTCATTTCCTGCACGTAATGAGATGCGCATCGGCGTATAATGAGTTCCAGGTTGCGCGCATTCATTGTTGCCCCTAACTGCGTTTGTGTTGCCATCGGAAGTATGTAGCGAGCGTCTTCCTTGGCAAGGTTTTCAAGCGTACGCAAGCCCTTTTTTGTCTGAGCCAGTTTTGATGACGCATGTGTGTTATATGCTTTTATCTTGTCATACAGTCGAACATATAACGCATTCTGACGTCTGACAATGCCGCGGAACTCCCGACTCAATTGCGTGTTCCTGAGTTCACCTGGCACAACATAATCGCCCTTAAGCGTCACGTAGCGCTGTGACTTCTCTGTATACGAGCAGAGACGGAATTTCTCCAGCTCCTCGATTGCGCGGCGGGAAATGCCAATAATATCAAAATTGAAAACAGCGTGTTCGGCAATCGAATGATGCCCCATGTAAAAGATGATCCGGCGGTTTGATTTCCGCGCCTTCTCAACTTCTTGCCGTGTGTCTTTACGCAAAACGTCAACCGACTTTGCACTCCGGCTGATGCGTGCGTAGGCGGCAGCGATTGATTCAGGGGTCAACGCACTTCGCCGTTTTCTGCAGTCCTTGAGTGCCTCGGTATCAACGTTGTAGCCTGCTAACAAAACCTTCATGTTCTAAACCGTTTCATCACATCGCGCGCGACAAAACGGAGTGATGGGAGCATATCACGCACGGTCTGCTCATAAAACACTCTGTCTTTACCGACCGGGTCATGCACTTTGTTGTGCTGTGTCTTTCGTTTGTATTCTTTCAAGAAAAAGGTCTTCACCGCAGCCTGTGGTACGATTTCAATAACGGACGTATAGTGCTTATACTCCATCACAAGGATAAGATCTGCCCAGCCGACCAGGACAGGCGTGATAGGTTGTGAACGATGCGCAGCAATTGAACCACCGTATTCGCTAACAACGTCCTGTGCATACTCGGACGCCGGCATGCCGCTCATGTACAGTGTGCCGGCTGATTTGACACTGCAATACGTTTCATCAAT
>DAOVBK010000264.1 GCA_030670605.1 Candidatus Stahliibacteriota bacterium | reverse complement strand
GATATTTCCTCAAGATGCAGCGCCATGGCCTCGGTATCGCAATAGGGCATGATAAGAGCGGCACCGACCCCGCGTTTGGGACAGATGGCGCCGAAAATATAGGCATATTTGAAACGCTGGTGATCACCTCAAAAATACGAGATATGATTCTCAAACACGCAACGACCGAGGAGCTTGAAAAAAAGGCAGTCGAGGAAGGAATGATTACGCTTAATAAGTCAGCACTGGTAAAATTGCGAAAAGGCATGACATCAGTTGAAGAAGTCATTCGTGAGACAAAGGTGGCATAGTGGAAGAGAAACTGGGTGCATATTTAGTAAAAAGTGGTGTCATAACCGAAGACCAGCTACGAACCGCGATTCAAGAGAAGAAAGAAACAGGCCAGCGGCTCGTTAGTGTGCTCAACCGGCTCGAAATGGTCTCAGAAGGCAAACTGCTCGCACAGCTCAGCACACTGTACGGCATGGATGTTGTTGATGTTGACTTCATCATTCCGGACAAGGCAGTACTTGAAATGATACCTGCTCAAAAGGCGTATCACTATGAGGTTCTTCCGATTGAGCGAAAAGGGAGATTCCTCACGGTCGCCATGGTTGACCCAACTGACATCAGCGCGATCGAAGACCTCCGTTTCATAACGAGCATGGAGGTCAACCCGGTGCTCGCTGCTGAATCCAGCATACGTGAGGCTCTCGACCGGTACTATACCATGGAGAAAGGAATGGCTGAGGTTGCTGAAGAATACGACGAACATGCGCGAGAACTGGGTATTGAAGACCTCGAGCTGCTGGAGACTGAAATTGGAGAAGACCTGGAAGAGACAGAGCTCCGTGCCGATGCCGAGGGCGGTCCAGTCATCCGGCTCGTTAACTACTATATTGCCGATGCCGTGAACAAAGAAGCGTCGGATATCCACATCGAACCGTTCGAAAAGATGATGCGGGTGCGGTTCCGGGTCGATGGCGTGTTGCGGGAAGAGCAATCTCCGCCACTCAACCTCAAGAACGGTATTATCACGAGAATCAAATTAATGTCAAAAATGAATATTGCAGAGCACCGTCTGTGCCAGGATGGCAGAATCAATATCAAGGTCGGCGACAAGATGATTGATTTGCGTGTTTCTGTGATACCAACTTTGTATGGCGAGAAAATCGTCATGAGAATTTTGGACCGCAGTTCACTTATGCTTAATCTTGCGAAACTCGGCTTTGCATCAGGCGCGCTCAAGGTATTTCTGAAAGCGATTGAAAGTCCCTACGGCATTATTCTTGTTACTGGTCCTACGGGCAGTGGTAAAACGACCACACTCTATTCAACGCTTTCGAGATTGAACAAGCCGGACCGGCAGATCATGACTGTGGAAGATCCTGTCGAGTACAATCTGCACGGCATAAACCAGATTCAGGTCCATGAAGAGATTGGGCTGACATTTGCGAGGGCGCTACGCGCATTCCTCCGTCAAGCGCCGAATATTATCTTGGTCGGTGAGATACGTGATGAAGAAACCGCAGGTATTGCAATTCGTGCTGCGCTCACGGGACATCTCGTATTCTCAACCATTCATACGAATGATGCGCCAACAACGGTGAACCGGTTGATTGATATCGGTATTAAACCGTATCTGGTTGCAAGTGCACTTGTTTTGATTCAGGCGCAACGGCTTGTGCGTCGCATTTGTTCGAAATGCAAAGAAGAGGTGAAGATCGACGCCAAACTTCTCGAAGAAGCGGGTATACCAGAAGACAAACTACCCGAGGGAAAGGTCTTCAAGGGTAAAGGATGTTCAAACTGCAATCAGACCGGCTACAAAGGAAGAGTCGGTTTGTATGAGATTATGCCAATAAGTCCGGATTTGCGACGGCTTATTATGGAAGGAGCATCTTCGGATAGTATTGCGGAGTGTGCATACGAAGAAGGAATGCAGACATTGAGAGAAGACGGTATCGAAAAGGTAAAGAATGGCGTGACGACAATAGAAGAACTTATAAGAGAAACAGCTTCTATGTGATGAATATGTGAAAGGGGGTACAATGCCGATCGCAATGAGGCAACTTTTGGAAGAAATGGTGCAGAGGAATTCAACAGACCTGCACTTGACAACTGGTGCTCCTCCGATGTACAGGATTGATGGCGAACTCGTACCAACCAATTATGAAATCATGACACCTGAGCTCATTCAGAATCTTGTGTACAGCGTGCTGAATGACCAGCAGCGCAAGAAATTCGAAATGGAATGGGAGCTCGATTTCTCCTTCGGTATTGCAGGCCTCTCGCGTTTTCGCGGCAACTGCTTCAGACAGCGGGGAAGTGTTGCTGCGGCAATCCGTACGATACCGTTTGAGATACGGGGTTTCAAAGAGCTTGGCATCCCAGTGGTTGTACAGGAGTTGTCTTCGCGACCAAAGGGTCTTATTCTCTGCACGGGTCCGACCGGCAGCGGAAAATCAACTACCCTGGCGGCGATTATCGACAAGGTCGACAGCGAAAGACGATGCCACATTGTGAGTGTTGAGGACCCGATAGAGTATCTGTTTAGGCACAAGAAGGCGATCATCAATCAGAGACAAGTAGGTAGTGACACAAAATCTTTTGCAAACGCATTGAAATATGTGTTGCGAGAAGATCCTGATGTCGTTATGGTCGGAGAGATGAGAGATGTGGAAACGATTGCGACGACCTTGACCATTGCAGAGACTGGTCACTTGACACTTGCAACGCTGCACACCAATTCATGTGCCGAAACAGTGCATCGTGTGATTGATGTCTTCCCGCCGTATCAGCAGGGACAGGTACGCGCACAGCTTGCGTTCGTGGTCGAAGGTGTGATCACACAGCAACTCTTGCCAAAAATCGGCGGCGGGCGCGTTCTTGCTGCTGAGGTGATGCTTGCAACGCCCGCGATTAGGGCAATGAT
>DAOVBK010000228.1 GCA_030670605.1 Candidatus Stahliibacteriota bacterium | reverse complement strand
GGCAGCACTGCCTTCCTCCCTCCTGAAAACCCTGCCATGTAGTGGAAGTTAATTTTCCCTGTGGCGATGACAAAATCTGCATCACGGACCCTTTTGTTCACCTGCACATCAAGGCCAGTACTGGTCGTGCCAACAGAGACGCAGTCTTTGTGACAATCATGGTATGAAAATCGGAAATCAGAAACGAGGTTTCCATACAGAGCCTTTTGCTCCTCTGCCGTGTGCCTTCTATGGGTACCGAGTGCCACGACGAATTCTATATTCTTCTCATCAACACCAGTGTCAATAATTTCACTGACTAAAAAGGTAAGAATCTCACCATATTGAGATATCGAACGCGTCCTATCGGAAACGAGAATGACAACATCTGTGGGCTTATTCTTACGGAGGAGTTCAATCAAACGAAATGCACCACACGGATGCGTGATACTTTCTTTAAGAAGTTCGTGCAGCGGGCGGCACTCAGATTGCTTCAATTGAAGCACGTCTGATACATTCTTTTCAGGAAGATCGACATCCACAGAACCCTTGCCATACTGCAATTCCATGCTCTATTCTACCCAAATAGACGCACCTGTCAATATGTGCCCATTTCTGCGTATTTTTGTTGCGTATCATGTGATATCCATGATGTGTACTACTTTTTTCTTCTCATATTGACTTGCCATGCAATAGTGCTATAATACCGGGATGATTGACATGAAAATTCTCAGAGAAAAACCCGAGATGGTACGTCAGGTATTGAAAGATCGCGGCGTTGACATAGATCTCAAGAAAATCATCGCATTGGATGCGCAACGACGGTCCTTCGTAACTGAAATCCAGAAATACAAACAACAACGGAATGAGATTTCGGAAAAGGTTGGAAAGGGAAAACATCAGGGCAAAGATCCTGCAGAGCTTATGAATAAGGCACGTGAACTCAACAAAATCATCAAAGAGAAAGAACAGCAGGAGAAAGAGACCGAATGTGCATTCAATGACGCAGCCCAGTGGCTACCCAATATACCGCACGATACAGTCCCGGTCGGTGTGAAAAGTGATGATAATCAATTCATCCGTGGACTCACAAAACCACCGACATTTGATTTTCAGGTCTTGAAACACTGGGAAATAGCCGACGCGCTCAACATTCTCGACCTCAAACGGACACCGAAGATCTCTGGTTCGCGCTTCATTACATATACGGGAGTCGGAGCGCGACTGGAGCGTGCTTTGATCAATTTCTTTCTCGACCTTCATACGAAGAAACACGGGTACGTGGAAATCATGCCACCAGTACTCAATCCGGAAAGCGCACTGTATGGTACTGGACAGTTGCCAAAACTCAAATCTGACATGTACAAGTGCCGCGACGATGAGCTCTACTTGACGCCGACCGCTGAAGTACCGCTAACCAACCTCCACAGTGGCGAAATCATAGCAGAGAAAAAGCTGCCGATATGCTATGTCGCCTACACGCCGTGTTTCCGACGGGAAGCAGGTTCGTACGGTAAAGAAGTACGTGGAATCAAACGGGTGCATCAATTCAACAAAGTTGAACTCGTCAAGTACGCAACACCAGAAAATGGCTACGTAGAATTTGAACATGTGCTCAGTGACGCAGAAACTGCGGCCACGCTGCTTGGACTTCCCTACCGAATAATGCTTTTGTGCACCGGTGAGATGACCTTTGCCGCTGCAAAAACGTATGATATTGAAGTCTATGCGGCAGGTGTACAAGAATGGCTTGAGGTTTCGTCAGTAAGCATCTACGAGCAGTACCAGGCACGGAGGGCAAACATTCGATTCCGAAGATCACATGGAAAGGTCGATTACGTGTACACGATGAATGGTTCCGGACTTGCCACACCGCGTGTTTTCATTGCGATTGTTGAAAACTTCCAAACTCAAGATGGCAGAATTAGAATCCCTGAAGTGCTCAGACCATACATGGATAACCTGGAGTATATTGAGTGAAGAAAAAAGCAATCGTTGATGAAATAGTAAAAACCGGGATCCTACTCTATACTAAGAACTTCGTGTACGCAACCAACGGCAATGTCAGTATCCGCGACGGAAAGGACATCTACATCACAGCAACCAGTTTGTGCAAAGGCGACCTGAAGCCAAAGGATATCCTTATGGTTGATACAAAAGGCAGAACCGATCATGGGAAGCCATCGATTGAACTCCATATGCACCTCGGTATCTATGCAAACAGAAAAGATGTCAATGCGGTCATTCTCGCTCATCCATTTTTCACGAACTTGATCGGTATTCAACCGGGTGCGCTAAACCTCAGTGCACTTCCGAATATGGAAAAACATCTCAAGGATGTTGACTTCATCCCGCACATGAAACCAGGTTCGCCAGAGCTCGCTAAAACAGTTGCTGAGGTGATGAAAAAAACAGATATCGTTGTCATCCACCGATATGGCACAGTGTGTGCCGGCAAAGACCTCAATGATGCACGGTACAAGATTGAACGATTGGAATACCTGGCAAGATTTCTCGTTTTCAAACAAATTATGTTCTAATCGCGTACGACGTGATATGATCGCATACGTACAGCAGTGGCTCGCCCAAATCGAAACAAATCATGGAGTCAATCCGTATGCATTTGCAGCCATTTATGCAGCCGGTATCATTCCCTTCTGGTTGGCACTATACAAAATCGCGGCGGGTGTCAAAAACAACAACACGACACAGATCAAGACATTCAGCTTCATCCTCGGTATCGTCATCATTGTGCCATTTACCTATGTGGCGTTTTTTGGACACAACCTACCCTTCTGGTTTTGGGTGATTGCTGTATGTGTAGTTGGCTACACCGTCTTTTCCGTCATCAAGCGGCTCAAATCGCAACGTACGCAAAGCCAGCACTACTGATACACAACACAGGAGCACCCCCACTCCGTAGTATACACTATTGACACATACAGGGCACGCACCTATAATTACATGCTCGGTCCGTAGGAGGTTTTTATGAAACATATCTCGCGACGCGAATTCCTAAAATATCTTGGTGTTGGCACGATCGGTTTGATGGCAAAACCGAAAATCCCATTATCACTGACTGACAGATTCCTGCCTGCAAGCACGGTCATTCAATGTTTTGACGAAAATGCAACTTCTGGAAGTTCAATCGATGAATCCGTTGTTCAAATCATGATGGATGAATCGATCAAGACGTTAACAGGAGTAAGTGACGTCGGAGAGGCATGGAAATCGCTTTTCCCGGGCATAACTGAGAATAGCGTCATCGGCATTAAGGCAAACTGCATAAACGAATACGTTCCAGGGCATCCATTCGTTGCTAATTGCATTATTAATGGACTCACACAGATGGCTGTCGGTGCAGGCAACTTTGTAAAAAACAGCGTCATTATCTGGGACCGCACCGACTATGAACTGACCAG
>DAOVBK010000043.1 GCA_030670605.1 Candidatus Stahliibacteriota bacterium | reverse complement strand
TTCTTTCCTTCATATGGGCCAGAGATGCGCGGTGGTACAGCGAACTGCTCGGTGGTTGTTTCTTCAGAAACGGTCGCATCGCCCATTTTTGCAGATCCTGATATTGTACTCATCATGAATGAACCATCGCTTGCGCGATTTGAACCAGCCGTGAAACCCGGTGGATTTCTTTTCTTCAATAAAACACTCATCAAATCAAAACCGCAGCGAAAGGATATCACGATTATTCCCGTTGATGCAAATGCAATAGCAGAGGAATTAGGTCAGGGACGAATCGCAAATATGGTGATGCTCGGAGTAATGGCGAAAAAGACAGGTATTGTGAAATTAGAAACATTGGAAAAGACACAGCGCATGCGATTCAAGAAAGCGGACAAAGAACAATTAACCTTGAATGACAAGGCGCTGGAAAGAGGATATAATTTACCATAAAACTCTAAATCCTAAATCCTAGATCCCAAGTGGATTTGGAGATTGGAGTTTTGAGATTCCTTAGGGTTTAGGACTTAGAGTTTAGGATTTACATTCCATGCTTGATACTATTCTTCCGTTAGTCAGGAAGCCTATACGATACACTGGAGGAGAATACAACATTACGATCAAAGCCGACTCGACGGTGCGGGTTGGAATTGTTTTCCCGGAAATCTATGAGATCGGCATGTCGAACGTTGGGGTACGTATCATTTACCATCTGTTCAATCAAATTCCTGGTGTGCAGTGCGAGCGTGTTTTTGCTCCGTGGTCTGATTTTGGCGAACAACTTAGAAGCAATGGTATCCCGCTGTATGGTCTCGAAACAAAAAAGCCGGTGTGTGACTATGATTTGCTCGGATTCTCGCTGCAGAGTGAATTGTGTTATACGACAGTCCTGTACCTGTTAGATGTGGCGCAGGTTCCCTTTCGTGCTTCCTCGCGTGATGCATCGCATCCAATCATTATTGCTGGGGGCCCGGCAGTGCTCAATCCCACACCCATGTCGCCTGTATTCGATGCATTTGTCATTGGTGACGGCGAAGAAGTTATTCCGCAGATTGCGCAGATCTTAAAAGATCTCCCGAAGGACAAGAAAGAAGAAAGAATTACGGCGCTTTCAAAGATTGATGGTGTGTGGGTTCCGAACATACATGCCGATACGACAACAGTGCACAAGAGAATCGTCAGTGCCTTATCTGAGGATGCAATACCGTCACCACCTCTCTTACCGACGTGTGAGATAATACATGACCGACTGACGATCGAGGTAATGAGAGGGTGCACATGGGGTTGTCGTTTTTGCCAGGCGGGATATGCAAATCGTCCATTACGCGTCCGTCCTGCAGAAGACATCATCAAAGCTGTCGAAAGAGGTATACGGCAGACTGGTTGGGAAGAGGTTTCGCTCCTTTCGTTTTCAATACTCGATTACCCTCATCTTCTTAATCTCATTCGGCGACTCAACGAGATATTGAAAAAGAAAATGATCAATATTTCTCTGCCGGCAATGCGCGGTGAGTGCTTTAGCAAAGAGCTTGGTGTGCTTTTGAAAGAGATAAAAAAAACAGGATTGACGTTTGCTCCTGAGACGGCGAGCGAGGGACTGCGCGAAAGGTTGAACAAAAAATTTTCCAATGAGAGACTGATTGCTTCGATTAACACCGCCTATGAACTCGGATGGAAACAGGTTAAACTCTATTTTATGATTGGACTGCCATTTGAAACGGAGAGTGATATTATGGAGATTGACAAGCTCGTATGCGATATCCTCAAGGCCTATCCAAGAGGTGGACTGAAGCTCGCGATAAATCCATTTGTCCCCAAGCCACATACCCCATTTGAAGCTGTTCCGTTTGCTGATATTGCTGACCTTAATGAAAAAATCAGGATGATAAAAAAGACGAAGAGCCGTCGGGTTGAGATAAAGTATCAGTCACCCGATATTTCCTACATTGAAGCAATGCTATCGCGAGCTGATGCGCGTGTCTTTTCTGTTATTGAATCAGTGTACGAGCAGGGAGGAAAATTTGAAGAGTGGCAAGAGGGATTTGATTTCTCACGATGGAAAAGAGCGTTCGATAAAACGGGCATTGACCCGCAAGTATATTTGAACCCCACGGACCACTACCCTTGGGATTTTATTGACACCGGTGTGGATAAAGATTTTCTCAAGAAAGAATATGCGCGAGCGAGCGCGGCGCTGCCGACGGAAAACTGCTACTATGGAAACTGTACTCAGTGCGGCGCGTGTGATGGTGCTCATATGAAGCAAGAGGATACAGAGGAACAATATGTAGCTTATGGTAGGTACCCGAGGCGGATGATACGTTCCTCGTTGTATCGTGTGCGGTACACCCTTGGTGAGCCATTCCGTTATGCCTCACACTTGGATATCACACGGGCGATTTACCGAGCGTTGCGCCGCTCAGATTTGCCAATACAATTCACCCAGGGATTTTCGCCAATCCCGAAGGTATCATTTTGCCCGCCCAAAAGTGTTGGGCAGATTGCCAAAGGTGAGCTTTTTGATTTTCGTCTTGAGAATGAGTATTTCGGTAACATCTCCTTGGAGCTCAATGCGCGACTGCCTTCTGGGATACGCATTCTCGAGGTGCGCGAAATACCACAGGATACGGTTGCACTTGCACATGCGGTCAATCTTATATACTATGAGGTGGCTATTCCACGTAACGCGATAAAACAATCGGTCGATGTACAAGAGGGCGAGCCGATTCATGTTCAGACGAAATCTGGTAGCAAGAGCATTCATGAAAGCCTTGAATCAGTTACGTGTGTGAATAGTACACTTACCTGTGGGCTATACTTTGGTGGAGGAAAGCTCACCATCTACGAATTTCTATCCTATCTCACCGGGCAACAAGTTGAGCAGTGCAAGATTTACAAAGTAACACGAACGGCACTGTGCTACAAGAAAGGTGGGGTAGCATATTCGCTTATGGAGGTAACGTGATCAGAAAAGATATTGTTGTTAATGTATCAAACATCGAAACAAGAATTGCACTACTTGGTGACGGTCTACTTCTCGAGTACTATATTGAACGGCCTGAACAGAGCAGCTTTGTTGGACATGTCTACAAGGCGAAGGTACTTAACCTCATCTCTGGACTCAAGGCCGCTTTCGTAAACATCGGGCTTGATAGGAACGGGTTTCTTCCGTTGACAGAAATCCCATTTGAGGATTTCTCAGATCTCTTTGAGAGTGATGTGGAGCTCGAACACGAGTATCGTCCCGAAGAGATAAAACTCAAGAAGAATCAAGATATAATTGTACAGGTAACAAAGGATTCCTATAGTGTTAAGGGTCCACGCGTTAGTTCGTACATTTCAATTCCCGGACGCTACATTGTTCTGTTGGTAAATGCAAAAAACATTGGTGTTTCGCGAAAAATCCGACACCGACGTGAACGCGAAACACTCTTCAGAATAGGAAAACAGATCAAACCTGAGGGCATGGGATTGATTGTAAGGACAGCAGCAGCGCGTGCTAAAGCAGATGATATTAAGCGTGAGGTTGACGTGCTCAAACGGAACTGGGAACAGAGTCTGCAACAGGCAAAAGGATCTGCTCCCATATTGCTCTATCGCGAACCGAATACAGTAATAAAAACGGTACGTGACCTGTTCAATAGAGAAATACGTAATCTCTATATTGACAGTGCATCGGAACACCGCAAAGTACTCGATTATCTGAATGTTGTGTCACCTCGAATGAAGTCGCGGGTGAAGTTATACTCGGATCCACAGCCGATTTTCCAGAAATTCAATATTGAAGATCAGTTGAAGAGTCTTCAGGAACGCAAAACATGGCTTCGTAGCGGTGGATACATTGTGATCGACCAGACCGAGGCACTCGTGTCTATCGATGTTAATACGGGAAAGTCATCAAAGGAAAAACAGGCAGAACGACTGGCAATGTCGACCAATCTTGAAGCACTGAAGGAGGTTGCACGTCAGGTAAGACTGCGGGACATTGGTGGTTTGGTGGTTATCGATCTCATTGACCTTGAGAAAAAGGAGAATATGAGAAGAATGGTGCGTGAATTCAGATCGTTGATCTATGATGACCGCGCTCGTTACAGAATAGGTGGCATAACCGAATTCGGTCTTCTTGAGTTCACACGGGAACGTTCACGCACAAGTGTCACCCACGCACTCAGCGAACCGTGTCCTGTATGTAAGGGGAAAGGAAGGATCAGTTCTCGTCAAAGCACTGTCGGACACATAGAGCGGTGGTTTATTAATAATGGTGCAACGATTAGAGGTAAGACCGTTGAATTGCGAGTCTCACCACGACTCGCAGATTACCTCAGCTTGAATCATACTGTTACACTGGCACGGGTATCAAAGGAGTACAAGCTCATCTTGAGAGTCCGGGGAGATTATTCAATAGGTGAGGGTGATTTCAAGGTAGTGGTCATATGAACAAAGCCCATACTTTCGACGAAAGAATCAGCAAAGAGCAGATAAAACACCTCAACAGTCTGTCGCAGCAATGCCGTGGTGATATCATCAAGATGACAACAATCGCCGGTTCTGGTCATCCAGCTGGTTCAATGTCATCGATTGATATGTATCTGACGGTTTTTACGTTTGCGAATATCACGCCGGAAACCCGTGATACACCAAGCCGGGACAGGATCATTGTGAGTCATGGTCACACGTCACCAGGCGTGTATGCGTGTCTTGCCCGTCTTGGTTTCATCGATGTCCACGATGTGCTTGTTGGTTTTCGCAAACTCGGCAGCCCGTATGAAGGACACGTTGAACGTCATGTTCCTGGTGTTGAGTGGTCAACCGGTAGTCTCGGTCAGGGACTTTCTGCTGCATGTGGGTTTGCCCTCGCGAGCAAACTTAGTAATGCACCATTCAACACGTTCTGCCTTATGAGTGACGCAGAACAGGCAAAGGGGCAGGTCGCAGAGGCACGGCGTTTTGCGCGAAAATACAGACTTAATAACCTGACCGTCATCATTGATAATAATCAATTTCAGATCTCGGGAAAAACCGGTGACATTATGCCGGTAAATCTCAAAGACAACTACCGTGCAGATGGGTGGCGTGTTATTGAAGTCCCGGGTCATGATTTTCGGAGGCTTTTTGCTGCGATCCGCCGTGCTGTTAAAGATAGGAGTAATCCATACGCGATCATTGCGCATACGATAATGGGGCATGGTGTTACTTTTATGGAAGGCAAAGCTGATTATCATGGTAAAGCCCTCAGTCGAGAAGAAAGTAAGAGAGCCCTTACAGAATTGGGTGTTGACGATGACATAGATACGTTATATGGAAAAAGTGCACGGATACACGTCCCAGTGCGTAAACAGATGCCGCTGCCGGTCATTAAGACTGGCGAACCGAAAGTCTATACTGAAACCATGCATCCTCGCGTTGCGTTTGGTAATGCACTCGCAGACATTGCACGCATGAATGAGAAGAATACGATTGCGGTGTTTGATTGCGATCTCTCAAGTTCTGTGAAGACCGATCAATTCGCTCAAGTAGTACCGGGCAATTTCTTTCAGGCGGGAGTCAGCGAGCATACTGTTGCGACGATAGCTGGTGCGCTTTCGATTAACGGCATCATTGCATTGTGGGCAGATTTTGGCGTTTTTGCGATTGATGAGGTCTACAATCAGTTGCGGCTCAATGCGGTCAATATGACAAATGTCAAGATTGTCGCGACCCATCTCGGATATGATGTTGGGCCTGACGGAAAAACACATCACTGTATTGACTACATCGGATTATTGAGAAACCTATTTGGATTCAAGCTCATTATTCCTGGTGACCCGAATCAGACCGACCGCGCGGCACGTTGTGTTTTGTCCGAGCCGGGTAACATTGTCATTGGGCTCACACGAACGAAGTTGCCGATAATGAAAACAGAGGACGGAGAGATTTTCTATACCGCTGATTATGAATTCACCTATGGCAATATCGACCTGATACGGGAAGGTGACGATTGTGTCATCTTCACGAACGGAACCATGCTCCACAAAAGCGTCGAGGCATGGAGCAGGCTCAGAGAGAAGGGCATCACTGCTCGTATATATAATGTCTCGTGCCCGCTCGATGTTGATAGCGAGATAGTCGTTGACGCAGCGGAAACCGGTTTGATTGTAAGCTATGAGGACCATATCGCAGCAACAGGACTTGGCTGTACGCTGGCGCAGGTAATCGCTGCGAATAAAATAACAACCGATTTGATACAAATAGGCATCAGGCAGTTCGGCGGTTCGGCTGAGGCAGATGCGCTCTACACGAAAAACAGGCTTGATGCCCATTCTCTGGCAACAGTGATCGTCGATCACTTACAGACACAGACGACATCATCGACGACACCGACGAAGTCGTGAGGAGGCTGGGATGAAAAAGAAAAAAAAGAAGATGAGAAAGAAGAAAATGAATGTCTATGAGAACGTTTGCCAGCAGTTCAATAAAGCCGCAGATCTCATGCATCTTGATCCCGATGTGCGGAATATCTTATCGAAGACGACAAATGAAATTGTTGTTAATTTCCCCGTAAGAATGGACGACGGCAAGATTGATATGTTCACTGGTTATCGTGTTCAGCACAACAGTGTCCTCGGTCCATACAAAGGAGGCTTGCGCTATCACCCGCTCGTTGATATCAACGAGGTGCGTGCGCTCGCAACCTGGATGACATGGAAATCGGCAATCGTGAATATTCCGTACGGTGGGGCGAAGGGAGGGATACAGTTTGACCCGACAAAGTGTTCATTCGGCGAAATACAACGAATTACCCGTCGGTTCACCTTTGCCCTTGGCTGTAATATCGGGCCTGAATACGATATCCCCGCACCAGATGTGAACACAAACGCTCAGATCATGGCATGGATTCTCGATACCTATCTGTCCACGCAACCACCCCACGAACGCCAGCGGTCGACGCACGTCGTAACCGGGAAACCTGTTGAAGCCGGAGGCAGTCTTGGTCGTGATAAGGCAACAGGGCAGGGTGTCGTCTTCTGTATTGAACAATGGGCAAAAGATACAAAGTTCAAGTTGAAGGGAGCAACATACACGGTTCAGGGATTTGGCAATGTCGGTTCATGGGCAGCATATCTTATGAAACGGCATGGCTCGAAATTGCTTGCGGTAGAGGATGTGAGCGGCGCAATACGGAATCAAAATGGTATTGATGCAGACGATCTCATCGCGTATGTGCAGAAAACAAAAGGTGTTAAAAACTATCCAAAGGCAGAACCGATTAGCCATCTTGATTTGTTTAAGACTAAGGCAGATATATTTATTCCTGCCGCGCTTGAGAATCAGATTACGGCAGAGACAGTGCGTTTCTTGCGTGTGAAGGTTGTTGCCGAAGGAGCAAACGGTCCGACTGATATTGATGGTGATGTATCCCTGTGGCGAAGAAATATCGATGTTATCCCGGACATTCTCTGTAATGCCGGTGGTGTTGTCGTCAGTTACTTTGAGTGGTTGCAGAATAAACGGAGTGAATTCTGGGATCTTGGAGAAGTGGATACGAAACTGCACCGGAAAATGATTGATGCGTATCAACGTGTGCGTGATACGGCAAAGGCGTCCAAGACCGATTGGCGTACTGCTGCCTATATCGTTGCGTTGCGGCGTTTGGAAACAGTGTACAGAGAACGGGGCATTTTCCCGTAGGAGCATCTCTGCCGATTTTTTGAAATGATGCGTTAGCTACGAGCGGCTGATGCTTTTGCGCGGTCTGCCTCGATGCGTTTCATGAGGCGTGCTGGTATGTCGGTTGGATAGGTGCCGGTAAAACAGGCCGTGCAGAATCCCTTGTCTCCAGCGCCGACCCCTCTGATGAGTCCTGCATGAGTCTGATACACAAGCGTATCAGCCCCAATATGTTTTTGTATGGTTTTGATTGATTTATTGCGGGCAATGAATTCACCTTTTGTCTGCATGTCAATGCCATAGACACAAGGATGTCTCAACGGTGGTGAGTAGGATGCATAGTACACTTCCTTTACACCGGCTTCTCTCAAGAGCCCGATTATTTCCCTCGATGTGTTACCTCTGACAATCGAATCATCAACGAGCAGGATCTTCTTGTTCCGTATTTCTGAACGGATTGGGTTGAGTTTTAACCGTACTGCTTCGATCCGTTCTTGCTGAGTCGGCATGATAAACGTCCGGTGTACATACCGGTTTTTTATTAACCCCTCACGGTATTTCACGCCAAGTACTTCTGCAACCATTTGTGCTGATGCCCGCGCGGTATCGGGAACCGGTATGACAGCGTCTGGTTTCAGCCCATGCTTGCGGCATTCCTCGCCGAGTTCTTCACCAAGACGTAACCGTGCTTCATAGACGCCGATACCGTCGATGATCGAATCAGGCCGGGCAAAATAGACGTACTCAAAAATACATGCCGCTTTATCTTTCTTTGTGGGTGTGACTATCTGGTGCTTATACCATTTACCTTTTGTATCGATATATATCGCTTGACCAGCCTTGACATCAGTGACATCTATGCATCCTAAGAGGTCAAGGGCAACGCTCTCTGAAGCACAACAGTTGCATTGCCCGTTTTGACCGTACACTAACGGTTTTATACCGTATGGATCGCGGAATGCAAGTAGCCCTTTCTGCGCGATAATGCAGATGACCGCAAAGCTACCAATAAGCCTGTCATAAACCTTTGCTAACGCACTGAATATTTTGTGAGGCTCAAGCTGCTTTGCACCTATCTTCATGAGCTCAATGGACAAGAGATTGAGAATGATTTCTGCATCGCAACTGGAGTTCAGATAGTGGAGTTCATTCTCAACAAGATGCTGTCTCAGGTCAAAATAGTTGACTAGATTCCCGTTATGAGCAAGGGCAATGCCATACGGCGTTGTGATGATGAATGGCTGTGCATCTTCAGCAACTCCTGATCCGACCGTTGGATAACGCACATGACCAATGCCCATTGTGCCACGCAGCCGTTCGAGGTTTTTTGGATTAAAAACAGCGGTCACGAGACCGTTACCTTTCTTTATGTGGAAAGCATTTTCAAAGGTTGCAGCACCCGCTGAATCCTGACCGCGATGCTGGAGAGCAATGAG
>DAOVBK010000167.1 GCA_030670605.1 Candidatus Stahliibacteriota bacterium | reverse complement strand
AGCTTCTGCGATGAAGAGAGAAGAGCAAATCAAGGATTTCTCGCGACATAAGAAAATGATTTTGATTGAGAGATTTCAAACATGACACATGGCACAAGATTAAAGGGTTCAATTTATCTCACTACGTTCGACACCTTCGGCATCTCGCTACGCTCGGTACCTTCGGCCCGCCGCCTCCACCATTCTCTTCATTTATTTCTTTTGATACCAAGGAGAATGGTGTCCCGTAGTGGAATGTAATGGAACGGAGGGGCATTGGGGCACAAATTGGTGAGAGAGGGAAAATTCTACGTCTATATCCTGCAATCGGGTCCTACTACACTGGTTTCACACACGATCTGCAGGACCGCCTATGCCGCCACAACCACGGTCGTGGTGGACGTTTCACGTCTTCCAAGAGATCTCTCAGGTTGGTATACTATGAAGAATATGGTGATAGAGCTTCTGCGATGAAGAGAGAAGAGCAAATCAAGGATTTCTCGCAGAACAGGAAAAAGATGTTGATCATTGGTTTCCCGTAACGTAGTGGAGGGGCACCAGTACATAGAATTCCGTGGAGGGGATTCATTGAAATATAACTAATCCAAAATTGCAGATACTGCGGAGGGGATTTTGATTTATATACTGCTTTTGGTTTTTGTTGATTCACCGGTTGTCATCACTGAAGTCATGTCCAATGTGAAAGGCTCAGAAGCAACATGCGGTGACCGAAATGAATTTGTTGAGCTCTATAACCTGAGTCCTGACACGATTGACCTTACACCGTTTCATATCAATGACTTTGATGTTGATGATGAGATATGTGCATGGGACAATGATTCCATACTACTTACATATCCCGGTGTACGGATCAATTCAATGCTGCTCTATCCTAATTCCTATGCGCTCATTCTCGACCGAGAGTACACGAGACCGGACACAGTCGGCAATGCGCAGCCTTATGATATCCCTGATTCTACACTCATCCTGACAACTGATGACACGTCAATCGGTAATGGCATAGCAAACAATGACCCGGTCATAATCTATTCAGTGGCTGCTGCCTGCACGACATATTTTGGTACACCGTACGACACATTAGATGATTTTCCGTCTGACCCGGGTGATGGTGTGTCGTGGGAACGGATTGATCCTGAAGGAGTTGATCAGTTACGAAACTGGTATCCATCATTAGACCCTACTGGCTGCACCCCTGGGAGAGAGAATACAACGACAACTGCGTATGATCTCGCGATTGATGAGCATTCTGTTATCATCGCACCAGCACTCGTAAAGTTTGGTGAGAGCGCGCATATTGAGTTTATGGTTAAGAACATTGGTTTGCGTGCAGCATATGACTACTCGGTTATGGTATTTGATGACACGGATCGGGATAGTATTATGGATATGAATGAGTTGCTCGCAGAAGTGCCCGGTGCAGCGATTATGCCATCTGACAGCGCTGTGCTGTTTTATACCTACATACAACCGGCACGTGGCGAGCATAGTCTCGGTTTGTACATCGATTATGTGGATGACAGGAATATGGATGACAACTATGCATTCAAAGAATTCTCGGTCACCGACGATATAGGTGACTTAACTGTGTCACCCGAGGTTTTTACACCAAATAACGATGGCAACAATGACCGACTGCAAATAGACTTCCGGCTACCACAACCTGGTGGTCTGCTTACGCTCTACGTGTTTGACATGCGCGGTAAAGTCGTACATGTGCTGTGCAAGAAGGAGTACTGGCATCAGATGTCGGGCACAATGTACTGGCGCGGCGAGCAGAGCACATGTAGTGCACAGACTGGCATGTACATCGTCTATCTTGAATACGAATACGAAGGAAAGAGAATCAGGGCAAAAGAAGCCGCAGTTCTCGCCCGATAGGGGATGGTTGGATGGCTGGATAGTTCGATATACACAGTGGAATAGCGAAACTCGTTTCGCGCTCAGCGCGCAGAGCGAGCTCTGCTACTCCGAACCGTGAGAATGGCTGCATCGTTGTGTGGAATTCGGGGTCAGGTCTCAACATTTGACATTTCTCTGCTTCTCGACTCAGGCAGCGAAGCTGCCTTCGCTCGAAGAGTAATGTCGTACTCGTGATTCGTAGGTCGTATTCGTGAAAACGCAGATCGCGCAGGAAAAACGCGAATTCATGCGAATCAATTAATGTTGTTCGAGTGAGCACTTTGTGCGCATCGAGAACTGCAACAATGTGATTCACATACAGAACGTAGTTGGATAGTCGGATGGTTCAATGGTTCGATGGTTAACCATACAACTATCCAACCATCCAGAGATATAACAATGATGTAGTGGCAGAATTTACTCTGCAGGAATGTTTCCATTAGTCTGGCCAATCATGAATCGGATTATCCGACCGTCCGACAATGGGACTCATCAGACTTGTCTCGCGCTCAGGGCGCAGAGCGGGCTCTGCTACTCCGAACAAGTGTAACCATCCCGATTTATTGACTTTTTAGCTGTTTTGGCTATAATTACTGTTATGTCAAAGAAGACCCCGTTCTATGATGTATATGTGCAGAACAGGGCAAAAATCGTTGAATTTGCCGGATTTTTGATGCCCGTTCAGTTCGAGGGTATTATTCCAGAACACCAGACAGTGCGCACGACCGTGGGGGTCTTTGATGTTTCGCACATGGGCGAGATCGAGATTCGCGGCAAAGATCGTACGGCATTTGTCAATTACATGACCACGAATGATGCATCAAAGCTTGCTCTTAATCAGGTTCAGTACTCAACTATGCTCTACCCTGATGCAGGGATTGTTGACGACCTGCTTGTTTATCATCAGAAAGACAGAATACTCCTCGTTGTCAATGCAACCAATACTGATAAAGACTACACATGGATTGTCGATAACAAGCGCTTTGATGTGGAAATCAAGAATCTGAGTGACGCCATCGGGCAGCTCGCAGTTCAGGGACCGCATGCAGAACCGGTCGTTCACAAGTTGTGCGATAGTGACCTTTCAAAAATGGAGTTCTACTGGAGCGCAGAGACAAAACTGCGCGATATTCCGGTTTTGCTTTCACGTACCGGATACACTGGTGAAGACGGTTTTGAGATTTACTGCGAGCGAAACTATGGTCCGCAGTTATGGAGTATGGTCTTTGATGCAGGTAAAGAATACGGCATTAAGCCAATCGGTCTTGGCGCACGTGACACATTACGGTTTGAAATGAGATACTGTCTCTACGGTAACGACATTGATAAGACAACAAATCCGCTCGAAGCAGGTTTGGCGTGGATAGTCAAGTTGGACAAAGAGGATTTCATTGGCAAAGAGAGTTTATTGAAAATAAAGGAACAGGGCGTTACGCACAAACTGGTCGGCTTTGAAGTCGTCGGATCGGGAATTCCCCGACCACATCAGGAAATACATAATGATGACAAAAAGGTAGGGCATGTGACCTCAGGCACCTTTTCGCCATCCTTGAAAAAAGGTATTGGTATGGGATATGTTGACATGCCATTTAACAAAGTTGGTTCGAGATTGCAAGTAAAAGGAAAAACGCCTGTTGCTGTCGAGGTTATCAAAGGTCCGTTTTATAAGCACGGTACGCGTAAATAGCGTACACAAAGGAGGCACAATGGCGAACATAATCGACGGTCTAAAATACACAAAAGAACACGAATGGATAAAGACAGAGGGGGATGTCGCAGTTCAGGGTATTACTGATTATGCACAGTCAGAGTTGTCTGACATTGTCATGATCGAACCTCCAGCAGTAGGGCGAACAGTCAAAGCTGGAGAAGCGGTTGGCACAATTGAGGCAGTGAAGGCAGTGAGTGATATATACGCGGGTGTGAGTGGCGAAGTGGTAGAAATCAATAATAAGGTAGTTGCTGATCCTGCAATTGTCAATAAAGATCCGTACGGTGAAGGATGGGTCTACAAGGTGAAGATTGCGGATCAAAAAGAGATGGATACCCTTCTCTCACCTGAACAATACAAAGAGCTGATCGCAAAACATTAATGCACTATCTTCCGTTAACACCGCAAGACGAGAAAGAGATTCTCGGGCGGCTCGGGGTTTCGTCATTTCAGGCTCTGATCGATCAAATCGTCCCTAAAGACCTGCAACAGCAACAACCATGCGGCTTACCAGACGCAGTGAGTGAGCATACCGTTAGAAACATACTGAAGAATCGTGCTGCCTCGAATCGCAATACAGCCGATTATGTTTCGTTCCTTGGCGCAGGTGTTTATGACCACTACATACCAGCCATTGTGGATAGCTTGATCTCGCGTAGTGAATTCTATACTGCCTACACACCATATCAGGCAGAAGTCTCTCAAGGTACGCTTCAGGTGATTTTTGAATACCAGAGTGTTATTACTGAATTAAC
>DAOVBK010000072.1 GCA_030670605.1 Candidatus Stahliibacteriota bacterium | reverse complement strand
CAATTATATTGTTGAGTGTTTCATACAAGTTACCTGACAGATTAATATCCCGTACCATTTCAGCTTTCTTGCCATTTGCCACCCGATACCCGCATTCGGCACCAAACGTAAAATTCTCACCGCTCGTTTGGCCACCTCGCGCATCAATGATGTAGAGGCCATTACCGAGCAGCTGCATCATCTCATCGAGTGCATGTGGGCCGGGCTCTACATAGATGTTACCCATTCTGATTATGGGCTCGAAGCGGTAATCTTCCGCCACGGTATGACCACTAAGCGGTTCATTGAATGCTGCTGCCGTTCTGCGTGAGTGCAGCCGTCCCACGACCACGCCATTTTTCAACAACGGTGTCGGTCGTGCGGCTACTCCTTCGTCATCGTACCTATAGAAGCCGAGTTGTCCAGGAATGGTTGGGTCATCAGTAATGCTCAAAACCTCAGCGCCAATTTTCGTGCCGGCTTTCATTGCCTGTCTCATAGACGGGTTATCTTCTATGAGGTCAGCCTCAGAGAAATGGCCAAATGCCTCATGGGTGAAGACACCAGCAAGATGCTGATTGAGTATGACATTGTACATACCACCTTCAACCGGTTTTGCCTTCAAGAGATCGAGCGCAAGAGCAGTTCGCCGACTGAATTCATCCTCCCGTTCCCGTAGGATATTGAAGCCATTACTGCCGCCGATGCCAATGCGTACATTTTGCACAAGCGTGCCGTCTTTGCTTGTAATGAGACCGCTAATGCGTGTTGTGATGAGGTCCTCACGTATTTCCGTACCTTCTGTGGTTACAAAGTATTTCTCGCGTATCACCTCGGTATATTGAATATTGGTTGAGACTATTTTGCTATGAGCAAGGGTCATGTCATTATACTTCTTTGTTAGTGCAATTTTTTCATCAATTGATAACTTTCGCGGATCTCCTTCAAGTTCTGGCACGTATGTGTCGCGTACAGATGTTGTTTTTGCAAACCTAATTGGTGTGGCGATACTCTGACCGATGAGTGCAGCATTTTCCTGGGCTTGTTTGAGTGCATCTGTAGCGCTTTCGTGCTTCGTAAACGCAACCGAAGACAGTCCGCCGTTCTTGAGTACTCTAACAACAAAACCATCTGTTGCGTTCGAATCGAGATGTGTTAATTCCCGTGCATTAAAGACAATCTTTGTCTCTTTTTTTACCTCATACCGGATATCTGCATATGTCCCATCTGCCTTGGTTATGATTGATTCAAGTGCGTTAAACATTGGTTGATATTATACTATGTGTATGTTATGCAGTCAACGAGCACGGTGGGTGACGGGAGTACAGAGTGATACTATCTGCGCTTCTTCTTGATTTTCTTTTTCCGTGCTTTTACTCTCTTCTTAGTTTTCTTTTCTTTTTTCGCTCTTTTCTTTGCTATTTTCTTTTTTGGTTTCTTTTTTTCTTTCTTTTCAGGTTTTTCTTTTGCTTCTTTCTTCGGTTTCTTTGCCTTAGGTGGTTTTTCTTTCTCGGATTTTACTTTTTTGGTTTTTTCTTTTGACTTCTGTTCGTGCAGCGCGCGCCGTTCAATAAGCTTCCTTCGTGTGTCGATTACTGATGGTTCATTCTGTTCGACGAGTTCCAGTATCGCCATTTCCGCCCCATCACCTAAGCGTGGTCCGAGCCGGTATATTCTCGTATAGCCGCCCTGTCGGTTGGCGAAGTTGGGTCCAATTTCTTCACAGATTATCTTGACGAGTTTGTGGTCGGGAATATAGCGATAAATAGTCCTTTTTGCCGCGAGATTGTTCTTTTTTGCGAATTCAATTATGTGCTCAGCCATTCGTCGTGCCTCTTTTGCTTTCGGCATTGTCGTCCTTATTTTTTCGAAAATGAAGAGAGAACGACACATGTTCCTGAGCAGGGCGCGACGGTGCTCTTTTTTTCTGCCTAGTTTCTTGACTCGATCTCTGTGCCTCATATGTCTTCTTTTAAGTATTTATCTACATCCATTTCAAGATGTAGGCCAACCTTTGCGAGATTTTTCTCCAATTCCTTGAGAGATTTTCTGCCGAAATTTTCATACGTCAGGAGTTTTTTTCCACTTTTTCTGACAAGATCGCCGATTGTCTCGATATTCTCATTCTTCAGGCAATTCGAAGCACGGACTGATATTTCCAACTCATCAATACTCCTCTTCAAGATCTCCCTGATGCGGCGGTGCTCGGCATCCAGCTGTTCCTTTGACGTGAACTGTGGTTCAACACCAAGTGTTGTGATAAATGACAGATGATGTTTCAAAAGGCTCGCTGCTTCCACAATGACCTCGATAGGTGTTATCGTTCCATCAGTCTGTATCTCGATGACGAGATTATCATAATCCGTTCTTGTGCCCACACGGGTGTTTGTTATACTGTAATTCACTGATAGGACAGGTGAGAACATCGCATCGAGAAAGATCGTACCGACCGGTGTTTCTGGATGCTTGAGCATTTCTGATAGTACGTAACCTCGTCCTGCTTCCACTGTCATTTCCATGGTGAAGTTGACTTTTGCCTCGGTGGCAGTTAGGATTTTTTGTTTTGGTGTGGCAATGACAATCTCAGGGTTTTTCTCGATGTCCTCAGCGAAATATTCTTTCTTGCCTTTTACCTTCAGGTATAGCGTACCCGGCGTATCGGACAGAAGTTTTACACTAACCTTCTTAAGATTCAGAACGATCTCAACCGCATCTTCGTAAATGCCTGGAATCGTTGAAAACTCTTGAAGAACATCACCAATTCTGACACGCGTGATGGCTGATCCTTGTATTGATGATAGCAAGATTCTCCTCAGCGAGTTCCCGATAGTAATACCAAATCCTCGCTCAAGGGGTGATAGGGCGAAGCGACCGTATGTATCAGTTGTCACTTCTTTGTCTACTTCAAGATTTTTTGGCATTACAAGTGGTTTTAAGGCCATAGTCCCCCGCTATTTTGAGTATAACTCAACGACTAAATTTTCCTGAATAGGTAAGGTAATGTCTTCGCGTTTGGGTAATCTCACGACCGTTCCTGCCATTTTTTCCTGGTCCAGTTGGAGCCAGCCAACCATTTTCTCAGGGTCTCGTTCTTCAAACGACTGTTTGACCGCTGCGTTCTTTTTCATAGAGTCGATGAGTTTAACCACCTCGTTCGGTTTAACCAGGTATGAAGGGATGTCCATTTTCTTGTCATTAATGAGAATATGACCATGTCGGACGAGTTGCCGCGCTTGTGTACGTGAAGAGGCAATTCCGAGCTGATAGACGACGTTATCGAGCCGTCTTTCTAGTGCAATAAGCAGATTTGCTCCAGGGTTTCCTGCTTTCTGTGTTGCGTCACGAAAAATCTTGCGAAATTGTCGCTCGAGAATACCATAAACTGCTTTTACCTTTTGTTTCTCTCGTAACTGTATGGCATACGATGTTAGCTTTCTGCGTCCGACTTTTCCATGACTTCCTGGAGGATAACCTCTTCTCGTGAACGCACATTTATCAGTATAGCAGCGGCTGCCACGAAGGAATAGCTTTTCGCTTTCACGCCGACATATTTTGCATTTTGCACCAATATAACGTGCCATCGTTAAACTCTCCTTCTTCGCGGTGGTCTACAACCGTTGTGTGGCAGCGGTGTGACATCTTTGATCGCGGTAATCATCAAACCAACTGTCTGCAGCGTTCTGATTGCTGCTTCCCGACCAGGACCAGGGCCCTTTATTCGCACTTCCACCCTTTTGACACCCAATGAAAGTGCCTCGCGCGCAACCGTATCAGCACTCCTTTGCGCAGCGTACGCAGTACCCTTCTTAGTCCCTCTAAAACCAATCTTGCCTCCACTTGACCAACAGAGAACGTTACCTGCACTGTCACAGATTGAAACGATTGTATTATTGAACGAAGCAAATATGTTTGCGATGCCGATGTGTTCAGCCTTTACGTCTTTTCTCCGTTTTACTACTCGACGTCTTGTTCGTGCTGGTTTTGGTTTACCTTTCTGCCTCACTTCTTACCTCCTGGTCCTGCCTTGCCCGTGACGGTTTTTTTCTTCCCTTTTCTCGTGCGTGCATTAGTACGTGTTCGTTGGCCTCTTGTTGGTAGCCCGTGCTTATGGCGTAGACCACGATAGCATGCGATGTCGATGAGTCTTTTCACGTCAGCTGCTATTTCTGCGCGTAACGCTCCTTCCACCCTGTACTCCGCCTCAATAAGCTTTCTTATTTTAGTGACCTCTTCATCACTGAGGTCTTTTATCTTCTTTGTAGGGTCAATACCAACCACCGCAACGATTTTCTGCGCAGTATGCAACCCGATGCCATAAATGGCAGTGAGTCCATACTCAACCGCTTTATTCGGCGGCAAATCAACACCAGAAATTCTAGCCATAAACCTCCAATTACTAGACTTTGGGCTTTCGGCCTTGGGCATTAGTGGCGTTAATGCCTAAAGCCCAATGCCTAATGCCTAATCTCATCCTTGTCGTTGTTTGTGTCGCGGGTTTTTGCAAATTACCATGACGACGCCTTTTCGCTTGATCACGCGACAGTTGATACAACGCTTTTTGACTGAAGCCTTAACCTTCAATTATCCTCCTTAAACTCAAACAACATTATACACATTCTAAGGGGAAAATCAACCCTTTATATCGTACTGGTGGTTCGTATTTCGTAATCGTAGAGATCGGGGTTTTCCACGAATACGACATACGATTAACGACTACGTTTAGAAATGTCTCATTTTTCGTCATAAAAGCCATTTCCTGCCGTTCAATGCCTTGTCTGCTGGTTCTTTTATTTATAGCGCCAGACGATTCTTCCGCGTGAAAGGTCATATGGCGACAGTTCGAGCAAAACCCGGTCACCAGGAAGGATTTTGATATAGCTCATTCTCATCTTTCCTGAGACATGGGCGAGAACCTTATGGCCATTATCCAGCTCAACGCGGAACATAGCATTTGGCAGGGTTTCGAGTATCGTACCCTCGGTCTGGATCAGATCTTTTCTTGCCATAGTTAGCTTTCTACAACCCGCGTAAGGTTTATGTTACCATGTTCGAGTACTGCTATTGTATCCTCAAAATGACAGGAAAGCGAACCGTCTCTCGTCAGGATCGCCCAACCATCTGCAGCGGTAACAACATCATAGGCACCACTGTTCACCATTGGTTCGATAGCAAAAACCATGCCCGGTTTGATTTCAGGATTGTCGCCCGTGGTTACGAAGTTCGGAATCATGGGTTCTTCATGAAGCTTTGTGCCCACTCCATGCCCGGTGAGTTCACGGACAACGCTGAAGCCATGACGTTCAGCAACTGTTTGAATAGCGCGCGAGATGTCAGAAATTCTTTTACCCTTCTGTGCCTGTGCAATACCGCGTTTGAGTGCGTCTTTGGTTACCGACATCAGTTTCAATGCACAATCCGACACGGTACCAACCGGATACGTCTTCGCTGCATCGGCGACATACCCCTGATAGGTAACACCAACATCAATTTTCACGAGATCGCCTTTCTTCATTGTGCGTTTATCAGGTATACCATGCACGACTTCATTGTTCAGCGAAATGCAGGCACTCTTGGGAAAACCACGGTAGTTCAAGAACGCAGGTGTTGCGCTATGTTTCTCTATCACTGCGTGTATTTTATTATTCAATTCGATTGTCTGCATACCATTCAGGTCCATTCGATCGATTTCCGAGAAAATAGTAGTAATGATATTGCCGGCAATTGCGATCCGTTTGATAGCCTGGTCATCTTTTATTGCTATAGGCATGTATGATGTGTGCGATTTTGTCGAAAACCTCTTGCTTAGTACCTTCCGCACGTATACGTTGGTAGACAAGAGGTGCGTTGTAGTGATTAGCGAGTTTCTTTGTTTGTTCTGCATAGAGCTGTAATCTCCGTCGAATTACCTCTTCACTGTCATCACTTCGTGTTACCAGCTTTTGACCGCAATTATCACAGATTGAATCGACCTTTGGAGGATGCGTGTCATAGTTGTAGATGCTGCTGCAGTTTGGACAGTATCCTCGATTCGTCAATCTTCTAAATACCTCATCGTCGCTCAAGTGTATTTCGAGTACTACATCCATTGAGAGCCCCAATTGTGACAGCAGCGCATCAAGTGCCTCTGCCTGACGAACGGTGCGCGGGTATCCTTCAAAGAGAATATCTGTCTTCTGATTTTCACACACGAACTTCTTGACGAGTTCAAAGACAATATCGTCAGGCACGAGTTCGCCACTTTCAACGTATCGCTTGATTTTCGTGCCGAGCTCACTTTTTGACGCGACTTCATCGCGCAGGGTATCACCCATGGAGAATCTCTTGAAGTGCATGTTCTGTGCTATGAGATCTGCTTGGGTGCTCTTGCCAACGCCGGGTGGGCCGAACAAAACGATTCTCACCGTCTGCCTCTGATTTTGCCTCTTTTCATGAAACCTTCGTAGTGGTACATCATCAACTGCGATTCGACCTGTTGCAGTGTGTCCAGCGCAACGCCAACAATAATCAAGAGCGTTGTACCTCCGAAGTAGAAAGGAACGTTGAGGAAGTTGATGAGATACCATGGTACGAGCGCAATAAGTCCGAGGAAGAGGGCACCGGGCAGTGTTACACGCGAAAGCACACCATCGATGTATTCGGCGGTGCGGCCACCCGGCCGAATTCCCGGTATGAAACCGCCGTAGCGTTTCATATTGTCAGCAATTTCAGTTGGGTTAAAGACAATAGAGGTGTAGAAATATGCGAAAAAGACAATGAGTGAAAAGAAAAGGATGTCATAACCCCAAAAACCAGGTCTAAAAATCTCAGTGAACTGCTTGAACGCTGGCAAGTAGGCAGATACCGTTCCCGGAAAAACAACGAGAGATTGTGCAAAGATAATCGGAATGACACCAGCAGTATTCACCCGGATGGGCAAGAACGTCGACTGTCCGCCATACATTTTTCTGCCAACAATCCTCTTTGGGTATTGCACTGGAATCCGCCGCTGTGCCTGTGTCATCACAATGACTGCCGCGACGATGAAAATCATAATTAGAATCACAAAGATGAGATTGATGATCGATAAGCCTTGTGTCAAAACAAGTTGGGCCGTCCTGAGAAAGTATCCTGGATACTCTTCTAAACACCCAATGAAGATGAGAAATGATATGCCATTACCAATTCCCTTCTCGGTTATCTGTTCACCGAGCCACATAGAGAAGACTGCTCCGCCGGTTAGCGTGAGCATGGCGATAAGGCGAAACGTCCAGCCAGGATCGTACACAATAGCCACGGTTCCTGCGGCACCAGTGAATTTCTGCGTTTCCAAGAAAGCAGCAATACCGACTGCCTGAAAGCATGCGAGCCCGACCGTCAAATATCGTGTAT
>DAOVBK010000079.1 GCA_030670605.1 Candidatus Stahliibacteriota bacterium | reverse complement strand
TATAATGACCCGCAGGGTATTGCAGCAGTTAAACTGAGGGAGCTTAACAACCCGGATACCAAGAAGGATGATGACGAGCTGACAATCTTTGCGGTAAATTCTGACCGGGGACAGATCGTCTACAATATCGGCCTCAGTGCGGTAAAGCTGTACGGCAACAACAAGATGTTCTCTCAGCCTAAAGGCATAGCAGCAAACGAACATGGCCTCATCGTCCTCGCGGATTTTGGCAATAAACGTGTGGTGAAGTTGCAGTATGAGGGTGGTAAGCTTCGAGAGGTCGGCGAAATAGCAGTGCCTGGTCGCCCGTTTGACGTCGGTCTTGACTCGCAGAACAATCTTTACGTGACTGATTTTGATAGTTCCAAGGTCTATATCTACGCTCCGAATGATTCGCTGACACGAGCGTTTGGCATAAAAGGACGGGCTGTTGGCGAGCTGTATCAGCCTATGGGCATCGAGGTAATTGATGCTGATGCCCCCTATAACTATTACAAAGATGATTTCATTGTGGTGACAGACAAGTATGGACTGAGAATATCAAAGTACTCCCGTCATGGTAGATTCATCGGATCGGTTGAGCATCATGATCTTGGCCTGGCAGAGGCGAGTTTTCTCTATGTAGCAATGGACTATCATGGTTCAATCTACGTCACCGATGAGGTCAATGATCAGGTGCACAAGTTTGACCATGATCTGCATTATATCATATCTGTGGGACGAACTGGCATTAGCAAAGGTGAATTTTTCTCACCGCGTGGTATTTCGATAGGGCGTCGGTATGGCCAAGTAATTCTGTCAGAAAAAGAGGGTGGTCAGTACCTCTGGATTGCCGCCGATGGTTTTATCGCTGGTTGTTTTCCGCGGACGTTCACACACCTACGACCCGGTACAACACTGGCGCTCTATACGACTGAGCGTTCCAAGATTTTTATTACAATCTACAATCAGTTTGGTGAAAAAGTGCGTGATCTCATCCATGATGTCAGGCGTTCTCCTGGTGAGTTCCTTGTCGTCTGGGATGGTCGAAATGACAACAATGACATTGTGCCACCCGGAGAATATGAATTCAGAGTCACGCTACGAGCACTTCATGGATTGTCAAAGAGACTAACAAAAGAACTGAAGGCAGGTGTAACATGTATCGCATTGTAAGCCTATTTCTATTACCGATACTACTCACCGCGACAAAATATGCAGGTGAGTTTCAGGAGTTAGGAGTTGACGGACGAGCTTGTGCTATGGGAGGAACAGGCGTTGCCCAGTATGTTAATCCTTCGGTCATCTATTTCAACCCGGCAGGGTCATACTTCTCGCAGAGAGGTGTGTCCCTCATGCACGCGGAGAACTTCGCCGGTATCGTCAAGAATGAATTCGGTTCTGTCATTATCCCGCAGAAAAATATGTCTCTTGGCATCGGTATTCAGTATCTCTCGGTCGGTGATATTAAGCTCACATCGCTGTACGATACAACAGAATCGCCGAACAGCAATAACAGACCGTATGTCAGTGATACAGTCGGCACAAAGGACATGGTTCTGTATCTCAATGGATCAAAGGGTAATGATCGCCTCGCGTTCGGTGCCAATGTGAAAGTGTTTTACCGTGATCTGTCAGTCATCACAGGTTACGGCGGTGGGCTTGATATCGGTGCTGTGATGAATCTTGACTACCTTATAGTCGGTATTACACTTCGTGACTTCGTCCTGTCACCAATAATGTGGAGCAACGGTACGAAAGAGACGATCATAACAAGAGTCGCGATTGGTGTCGCACCGGTCATACCACTGACCGCGATCAACTCGGGAGTTACCTTTGCGTGTGACGTCGTGAAACCAATTGACATTGAGGGATTCGACGTGAATATGGGCTTTGAATATGCGTATAAGGAGCTCATATTTGGCCGAATGGGTATACATCGAGGTAATTACACGTTCGGTGCAGGTTTGCAATACCGACAATTCAATGTTGACTATGCATTGGTCACACATTCAGAACTAGCGAACTCAAACAAGGTCTCAGCTGGTTATAGGTTTTAATGAAAGCCGAGGTTTTCAGAAAGCTACTAAATCTCTGGGGTATTTTCATTCCAGTCACGTATTACTTAGTCCCTGTGCAAAGGGGGCGACTTACACTGCTCGCTGTTTGTCTTGCCATAGTCGTTGTCGATTTTCTCAGATTGCATGTCAATAGTGTCAAGGAAGGATTCATACTTTTTTTTGGTTCGTTCTTACGCAGGCATGAATTTTCGCGCTTGAGTGGCGCTACCTATTTGTTGCTTGGTTGTTTGGTTACTTCACTTCTGTACTCGAGTAAGCTGATCGTTGTTGCTGCCTGTGCTTTCATTATCGTTGGTGATACATTTGCAGCCGTGCTCGGACAGAGTTTCAAGAGCCCGCGATTATTCAGACGTAAGACACTACTCGGTAGTATTGGTTTTCTCATCGGCGCGGTGGCGGTTGCTCTTGTACTCAGTCACCTGCCTGATACGCTTCCTTTGACAACATTCATAATTGGAGCAGTAGTAGCGACAATCTTTGAAGCATTACCACTACCCTGGGATGATAATTTTTCGGTTCCAATAGTGAGCGGTTTCGTCATGACATTCTTTTAGTAAACCCCAGGCGATAAGCCCCGTTAGAAAACAACAAAATCATTCTTTCAGATACTATTTCTGTGTTCGAGAGGCTTGCTGTTGTTTTTCGAACAAAAAAGGTTTTCTCTAACCGGGTGAGCTACAAAGAAAATCCCGGCAGAGCCGGGATTTTCTTCAAATGCCATAAGCAATACGCCATATGCTATACGCTACATGCCATACGCCATTAGCCATGTTCTATTCCATCACTTCTTCCTCTTTTTCGAGTTCGAGCTTCTGCCATTTGGCAAGTCCAGTGCCTGCCGGTATGATCCGTCCGACGATCACATTTTCCTTGAGTCCTTCCAGTCTATCTAATTTACCCTCGACCGCAGCGTCTGCGAGTACTTTTGTCGTTTCCTGAAAACTTGATGCGGAGAAGAACGATTCAGTTGATAGTGCAGCCCGTGTAATGCCGAGAAGCATCGGACGGTACGTTGCTGGTTTCCGTCCTTCCATGAGTGCTTGCTGGTTCACTTCTATCACTTTTCTTTTGTCGACAATTTCGCCGCCAACAAAGGGCGTATTGCCTGGCTCTTCGGTCTTCACGCGCTGAAGCATCTGCCGGACTATCACTTCGATGTGTTTATCATCAATCTTCACGTCTTGTATTCGATACACCTCAAGAATTTCATTGACCAGGAAACGTTGTGTTTCCATCGGACCCTTGATTCTCAGAATATCGTGTGGATCGATCGCGCCTTCACACAGTGGATCACCAGCACGGACGAATTCACCAGAATGCACTTTGAGATATCGTGTCGTTGGGATCTTATACATTCGCGCGTCACCTACTTCTGGCGTGACCGTGACTTTCCACGTTCCCTTTTCTTCTTCGACGTCGCAAATGCCATCGATTTCAGTGATCACTGCCGGGTTCTTCACGATCTTTGCCTCGAACAGCTCTTCAACACGTGGTAAACCACCGGTGATATCTTTGCTTTTGCCAATGTCCTTTGGTATTCTCGCGATGAGTGTACCGGGCGAGATTTTGTCGCCATCTTGAACGAGTAAATATGTTCCTGCAGGTATTGAGAATGTTTTCTCGGCTTTGTCTTTACTATCGACGACATTGATTTTCGGATGGTGATGTCTGACGCGGTCCTCGACAATGACGAACTGTTTACCACCTGAACGTTCATCCACCCAGTTCTCCTGCAGTGTTACACCGGGAATGATGTCCTGGAACTTGATCGAACCACCTGCAGGCGAAACAATTGGAATCGAATAGGGGTCCCACTCGAAGAGCATTTCGTCGAGCTGCACAGTTGTTTTTTTCTTTGGAAATATGATCGCTCCGATTGGGATATTGTACGTCATTTTTCTGCCGCTTTCTTGCTTGATAACCATACGTCCCTTGTCATTAAGACTGACAAGGTGGCCATCAGGGTTTTCGACGGCATTGAGGTTTTCAAAATGAACCTCTCCAGATACATCCGCATTTCTCGATGTGCTTTCAGCGATTCTTAGGGCAACGCCTCCACCATGGAATGTTCGCAGCGTGAGCTGCGTTCCTGGCTCACCGATTGACTGAGCTGCGATAATGCCAACCGCCTCTCCGATCTCGACCATCCGTCCCGTTGCCAGATTCCGTCCGTAACACTTTGCGCACAACCCGATCGGAGCCTCACACGTCAGGATTGAACGGACTTTTGCCTTTTCAAGGCCGCTTTTCTCAATCTTGCGTGCTTGTTCATCGAGTATCTCCTCACCGCCTTTAACAACCGTCTCGTCGGTAACAGGATCAATGATATCGACGAGCGCAACTCGACCGGCGATTCTTTCGCTCAGTGGTTCTACGATTTTCTCGCCCTCTTTGAGTGCACCGATCTCTTGTCCCATGATCGTGCCGCAATCTTCCATGGTTATGGTAACATTCTGAGCAACATCAACGAGACGCCGTGTAAGATATCCTGCATCAGCTGTCTTGAGCGCGGTATCTGCGAGACCTTTTCGTGCGCCATGCGTTGAAATAAAGTATTCCAGCACGGTGAGTCCTTCTTTACATGAAGATTTGATCGGTGTCTCAATGATCTGAACCGATGTTACTTTGCGTTGCGGTTTGGACATCAATCCCCGAAGGCCGCATATTTGACTCGCCTGATTGCGCGAACCACGTGCTCCAGAGTTGACCATCATGAACAGAGGATTGAAGCCATCGTGATCTTTCTCAAGCTCATGTATAAGATCTTCCTCAATATCCATTGAAACACGTGTCCATGTATCGATGATTTTGTTGTACCGTTCAGTTTCCGAGATAAGACCACTTCTGTGGGCGCGATTTATGTCCATAACCTCTCGGGCGCCACGTGCCCAGATCTTTTCTTTCGTTTTCGGAACGATCATGTCATCAATACCGATTGTGAGTCCTGATTCACTAGAAAATTCGAAGCCACATCGCTTCATATTATCGAGCAGCTCGACAGTTTTCTCGGTGCCGAATTTATCGAGAGCCTCATCGACAATACCAGAAAGCGCACGTTTGTTCACGAGCACATTCTTGAAGCGCATTTCTTCAGGAAGGAGTTCATTAAACAATACCCTTCCTGGAGTTGTGTCGATAACGCTATCGTTGTGTTTGTATTTTATTGATTCGTGGAGTGTGATAGCACCATTCATGCGTGCGAGATTGATCTCATCGACCGATGCAAACATCCTTTTTGTCTTGTGCTTTCCAAGTTTCTCTTTGGTAAGATAATAGAGACCAATGACTATGTCTTGCGTAGGCGCCATGAGCGCACGTCCATCCTTGGGCGAACGTATGTTATGGATGGAAAGCATGAGCATATAGCATTCAAGGATAGCTTCGGGTGATAAGGGCACGTGAATACTCATGGTATCACCATCAAAGTCGGCATTGTACGGTACACAGACGAGCGGGTGTAAGGTAATCGCCCTGCCCTCACGCAGTACGGGGATGAATGCCTGGATTGAAACGCGGTGTAAGGTTGGTGCGCGGTTAAGGAGTACAGGTCGGTCTTTGATTATTTCGTCTAATATCTCATACACCTCAGTTGACCGAGCTCTTACCAATCTGCGTGCACCACGTTCTGAATCAACCACACCCCGTTCCTCGAGTTTTCTGACAATCATTGGTTTGAAGAGCTCCAGAGCCATTTCTTTCGGTACACCACACTCGTACAGCTTGAGCTTCGGGTCAACGACAATGACCGATCTGCCAGAATAATCAACCCGTTTGCCGAGGAGGTTTCTTCTGAAGCGTCCTTGTTTGCCTTTGAGTGCATCAGCAAGTGATTTCAACGGGCGGTTACCTCTTCCTTTTATCGGTCGGGCTCTTCGTGAATTATCCAGTAGCGCATCCACTGAATCCTGCAGCATTCTTTTCTCATTACGGACAATGACCTCGGGGGTTTTTATACCTGAGGTTATCGATTTCACACGATTGTTGCGGGTGATGACACGTTTCAAGAGATCGTTGAGGTCTGATGTTGCATAGCGGCCACCTTCGAGAGCAACCAATGGTCTGAGGTCAGGAGGAATTACTGGTAATCGCGTGAGCACCATCCATTCAGGCCGGTTCCCTGATAACCTGAACGCTTCGACCAGCTTCAACTTTTTCAGCAACTGCTGCCGGCGTGCTTTTAGCGTTTCTTTTTCAAGTCGAATTCTGAGATCCGAAGACATGTTTTCAAGGTCGATGTCCTTAAGGAGATCATATATCGGCTGTCCGCCCATGTCTGCCTTGAAATCTTCGTATTTCTCTCTGGCATCCTGATACTCTTCTTCGACAAGAACTTCACCTTTACGATATGGTGAATCACCCGACTCAAGCACAATGTATGCTTCATAGTTCAGGATTGCTTCAAGCTGGTTAATCGATAGGTTAAGGAGTAATCCGATCTTGCTCGGAGGGATCTTGTAGTAGAATACGTGCGCGACAGGGACTGCGAGATCTACATGCCCCATTCGTTCTCTGCGGACTGATGCCGGTGCGACTTCAACACCACACCGGTCACATACCGTGCCACGGTATTTTGCCTTTTTGTATTTCCCGCATGAACACTCGAAGTCTTTGACCGGTCCAAAGATGCGTTCGCAAAAGAGGCCATCTTTTTCTGGACGTTGCGTTCGATAGTTGATTGTATCAGCCCGTGTGACTTCCCCTCGTGACCATGACATAATTGCGTCGGGTGAGGCGAGACTGATCCTGATGCCGTCATATTCCATTAAATCAAGGCTGTCGCGTCGTGATGGTCTACTCTTCCTCATCTGTGCCCTCCTTCTTGACCAGCGTAATATTGAAACAGAGTCCTTGTAGTTCTTTGAGTAATACATTGAACGAAGCGGGTGCTCGTGGTCGTGGGGGATTCTTGCCACGGATCAAAGCTTCATACATTGCTGCTCTTCCTTCTACGTCGTCTGATTTCACTGTGAGCATTTCCTGAAGTGTGTATGCAGCACCGTACGCCTCGAGTGCCCAGACTTCCATTTCTCCGA
>DAOVBK010000143.1 GCA_030670605.1 Candidatus Stahliibacteriota bacterium | reverse complement strand
CCGAGAAGTATATTCCCCTTGTTATACACAACGCGCTCAGGAACAAGCAGATACCACTGTACGGTGATGGTATGAATGTGCGGGACTGGCTGTATGTCGAAGATAACTGCGAAGCCCTTGATGTTGTTTTCCATAAGGGCATATCTGGTGAAGTCTACAATATCGGTGCAGGATTTGAATTAACCAATGTTGCCGTTATCAAACGTGTCTTCAAGATACTCAAAAAAGATATGTCACTCATTTCATACGTAAAAGACCGACCCGGTCATGACCGAAGATATGCCCTGACCATCAGCAAGATCAAACGACTTGGCTGGCGACCACGGACATCATTTGACAGAGGTATTAAGAAGACTATTCAATGGTATCTCCAGAACAAACAGTGGTTGCAGAATACACAGACTGGCGAATATCGACGTTTTTATAAGAAGTATTACTCACTGCTGGGACTTAAGAGATTTTAGTCAAAGGGTTAAGGTTAGGATGTTGGAAATCGTAATGGTGACTCGTATTTCGTATTCGTTTTTTCACGATTACGACCAACGATATACGAGTACGAAGTCCAGCTTCTTCACCCTGACCCCGTTAGAAACTGAACTCGTGGCTATAAATCGAAACGGGGAAAGTGATTCCTACATTGCCCAGAGCAATTGGTTAGCTTCTCAGGTGTTTCTAACGGGGCTGACCCAATAACCATACACCGCGCATTCAGCATACATTGATAACAACATTGATCACAATCACGAGTAGTTGACACACCCATTCCATTAGATATAATGATGAAATCGGGTCGTTAGCTCAGTTGGCAGAGCATCGGATTTTTAATCCGGTGGCCGCAGGTTCGAATCCTGCACGACCCAATTTTCACTAACCAACAACTGCATGAGAAGCGAATCACGACTGAGAGTACAACATAACGGTGTGGTGGCGTTATCTACTATGCAAAAGCTCCAAGTTCCAAGACCCAAATCCCAAATAAATCTGAAATTCCAAAATCCAAAATTCCAAATCGGTTTTTCCTTCATGACAGTAATCAGTGTTCTATTACTGTTGGGTCTAACCGGGCAGGCGCAGCCCACAGTCCACTTTTTCTATTCACCTGATTGTGGGTATTGTATCGACATGCTGCTTGATGACATACCGAAGTTGCAGAAAACCTATTCGTTCACGCTGAAGAAGTACGACATTGAACTCATGAAGAACTACCGCATACTCGAGCAGATGGAAGAGAATGTTGCTGAACCCGGTGAAGATCTGCCGGTCATTTTTATTGGTGATTCAGTATTCTATGGTCCCGAAGAGGTACGGGAAAAACTCAAGAGCACCCTCAAAACGTTAATGAAACACGTTCCACAGGAGCAAACAGACACAATCCACGTCCCGTCTGATACAGTAGTGACAGGCACGGCAATAGTGCACATATACTACTTCTATCAAATGAGTTGCAGAGAATGTAACCGTGTTGAAATAATGCTCAAGGCGGTTAGAGGTCACTATGATAACGTTGTTGTGCATTCACATGATATCTTCGATGACACAAGCAAGATCTTTTTTGAGGGACTCGCAACACGCAATAACATTCCGGAGTCAGAGCGGTTGATCGTTCCCGCAATCATTATCGGTGATGACTACCTCATCAAACACGATATTACGCTCCAGCACATGCAAGCATTCATAGAAAAGTACAATGACGGCGCGCCAGAGTACGGTATTTCACAGTTTGCCGGCGCTGAACAGACCATTCTTGAACGTTTTTCGCGATTCTCCATTGTCGGCATTCTCATTGCCGGGCTTGTGGACGGTGTTAACCCGTGTGCGTTCGCAACACTCATTTTCTTTGTCAGTTACCTGCTCTTTATCGGCAAACGCCGCAAAGATGTCATTCTCATGGCACTGTTCTTTATTATTGCTGTCTTCATCACCTATTTTGCCATTGGTCTCGGTGCCTATAATCTTCTCACGTATCTCACCGGACTCGACATCGTCTCGAGGATTATTTTTTTTGTATTCGGCGTGATCGCCATTGTCCTCGGGATACTGAGTGTGCATGACTACCTCATGGCAAAACGCGGCACGCTCGACAAAATGATTCTCCAGCTACCGCTTGGCATAAAACAACGTATACATAAAAATATAAAAGAAAAAACAGCAGTCGGCGGTATCATTATTGGCTCACTCATTGCTGGTTTTCTCATTTCGTTCCTCGAATTCGGCTGTACAGGTCAGGTCTACCTGCCAACGATCACCTTCATGGTCTCACGGGCAGGATTTTCACTGAAGCCGGTCATCTCGCTCATACTCTATAATCTTATGTTTGTGTTGCCACTCATCATCATTGCCCTTCTTGCAACACTTTTCTCGACTAAGAATATTGCCACGTCTTTGGAAAAACGAATACCAGCGATAAAGCTGATCACTGCATTGCTCTTCTTTGGCTTGGGCATACTGCTCATTGCGTCAGCATGATGAAAAAGATACTCATTGCCGCTGCCATCATCATCGTCATAATCTGTGTCTACTTTGTTATCCAGGCTTTGACGTTGAGCGAAGAGGAACGTGCCGAAAAACACATAAAGGCACTGGCTGCAGCCGTTGAACGGGAGCAACGTGACCTCGTTCTCAACTACATCGACAGTACATACCTGGATCAGCGTAACATGAATTACGGGCAATTCATTTCGATGATTGATGAGTTTTTCGCTTCCCTGCACGATATTAGTGTACAGATACACAACCTTGAAGTAACCATCGACTCAGTACACGCAGATACCGCATTCTTTGCGAACTGCAGTCTTGGTCTGAGGGTTACGGCATGGCATGAAGAAGACAGAGTACTCATTTTTGGTGGCCTAGTCAAACCAACACCAGTACGGGCATACCTCAAAAGAACTGATACATACTACAAACTGTACGACGCAGAATATTAGCCTTTCTTGACAATAGTACAAAATCTGCTATAATACGGCTATGATTTTCAAGGAAGTGGCAAAACAACTCGACTTTCCAAAAATCGAACACGAGATGCTCATGTTCTGGGATGATAAGAACATCGTCGATAAGTATCTGACAAAGAACAAGGGCAAGAAAAAATGGTCATTCCAGGACGGTCCGATCACTGCGAACAATCCCATGGGTGTGCACCATGCATGGGGACGCAGCTACAAAGATATTTTCCAGCGCTATAAGACCATGAAAGGTTTTGATCAACGCTACCAGAACGGATTTGATTGTCAGGGGTTATGGGTTGAAGTTGTGGTCGAACGAGAACTCGGCTTCAAATCAAAAAAAGACATAGAAAAATATGGCATCGACCGCTTTGCCGAGAAATGTAGAGAACGTGTCCACAAATACTCAATGGTACAGACAGAGTCATCGATCAGAATTGGCATGTGGATGGACTGGGGTAACTGGAAAACCGCAATGGATGACAAGAACTGGATCAAAAAAAGCCACTCCTACTACACGATGAGTGAAGTCAACAATTATACGATCTGGCATTTCCTGAAAAAATGCCATGAACGAGGTTATATCAACGAAGGTGTTGATGTCATGCCCTGGTGTGCGCGCTGTGGTACCGCAATCAGTGATATGGAAATTGCCACCGAAGGATATCAAGAACTCTGCCACAAGGCAGTGATTGTGCGTTTTCCAATCACCGGCAGAAACGGTGAGTACTTGCTCGTATGGACAACAACGCCATGGACACTCACGTCAAACACCGGTGTCGCAGTACATCCTGATCTCACGTACGCAAAGGTAAGACAAAATGGTACAGTCTACTACCTCGCAAAGAACCTGCTGACAGTGCTCAAGGGGGAATACAAAGTTCTCAAGGAGCTCCCCGGCAAGGAACTTCTCAGCCTCACCTATGAAGGACCATTTGACTATCTCCCCGCGCAAAAAGACGTTGTGCACAAAGTAATACCGTGGGAAGAAGTCAGTGAGAACGAAGGTACAGGACTCGTCCACATTGCACCAGGATGTGGCAAAGATGATTTAGCCCTCGGTAAAGAATTCGATCTTACAACCATTGCGCCGTTGGACGAACTTGGTATCTACCTCGATGGGTTTGACTGGCTCAGTAGTATGGATGTAAAAGAGGTCGGCCAGCCAATCATTGAAGATCTCAAGAAACGTGGGATTTTGTATGATGTCGCAGACTATAGTCATCGCTATCCAGTCTGCTGGCGATGCAACAGCGAACTTATCTTCAGGCTCGTTGATGAGTGGTTCATTAACATGGATCAACTGCGCTATGAAATCATGGATGTCGCGAAGCGTGTTGACCGCTGGATTCCTGATTTTGGTCTAGCGCGCGAACTGGACTGGCTAAAGAATATGGCAGACTGGTGTATATCAAAGAAACGGTACTGGGGTCTGGCTCTGCCAATCTGGAAATGCTCGTGTGGTCATTTCACAATCATCGGTTCGAAAGACGAACTGAAAGAGCGTGCAGTCGAAGGCTGGGATGAATTCGATGGACATTCACCGCACCGTCCCTGGATCGACAAAATACAAATCAAATGCGAAAAGTGCGGTGCTCTCGTATCACGCATTCCTGATGTTGGAAGTCCATGGCTCGATGCCGGCATTGTGCCCTATTCAACCATACGACCACCCGATGACATGTATACGCTTTCGAACGGTTATCCGTACGACACATCGTACTGGAAAGAATGGTTTCCTGCTCATTTGATTACAGAGAATTTCCCTGGTCAGTTCAGAAACTGGTTCTATGCTATCTTGACCATGAGCACGGTTCTTGAGAACACACCGCCATTCAAAATTCTGCATAGCTATGCCTCTCTGCGTGATGAGCATGGCGAGGAAATGCACAAAAGTAAGGGCAATGCAATTTGGTCAGATGATGCAGTAGAAAAAATC
>DAOVBK010000025.1 GCA_030670605.1 Candidatus Stahliibacteriota bacterium | reverse complement strand
TCACTGCTGCAAGACATATATGTGATACAGAAGAGTACCACAAGCAAAACAATGAAGAATCTCATATTCATTCCTCCTTTCTTAGAGGACCGTTTTGAGCGCTTATCATAGATGCCCACTACACATGGCTATGTTCGCTTCATCCTACATATCAGATTATCGAAACAAACTTTCATCAGCTAACAACGGAAATACATTTTGCATGGAATGAACTTTGCATCGCGCCTTATCACTCTCAATTTCATGTTCAGTTCCGTCCTCGTCTTCCCACTTCACCTTGACCCAGAAAAGCTGCAAGAGGTAAAAATATGTCGGTGCTTCGATCGTCGTCGTGTACTGTTCCCACTCATTATCTAAGAACGTACGCGTTTCCTGTTTGAGCACCTGTTCGTTTTGACCAAGCGTGTCAGACCACCACCATTCAATAATGGTCTCAATATGCTCGGAACCGCCTTCCAGTTTTCCTCTCATCGTACATCCGAGTTCCTCAACATTAAAACCGCCCTGAGGGTGGCTTACTATCTCCACCATCAGCCGTGTTATGCTATCACGACAAGAGATGACACAAAAAACGCAGACAAAGATTGCGATCTGCACACGCCTTTCCTGCACCACCTTCATCTCTGAATCCTATTGCCGTCTAACAAATCACGATAAAATGGACTCACTTCAGTACGGCTCGGTTGAGCGTGCTCTGTTGTTGTTCATAAACGTCAAGTGCCGCGCTGCACCGTGCCTGACTGCTCTCAATCTCGTGCTCTGTCCCGTCCTCATCTTCCCAGAGTATTTTCACCCAGTACATCTGATAGAAAACATAGTTCGTTCCTGCTGAGATAGTGGTTGTATATTCCACATATCCGTCTTCAGTGAATGTATACTTTTCCCGATGAACCAGTGTTTCATTGAGACCGCCAAATGTACACCACCACCATTCCACCGTTGCTGTGATATGTGTTGTACCCTTATACAGTTTTCCTTCGAATGAGCATGTCAGTACGGGAACATTTGTCCCTCCAATTGGGTCTTCTGTGATATGCAACAACAATTTGGTGTTCTTGCCACCGCAACCCACCATACCACCGTTAGTAACAAGCAATACTTCTTCATAATTCCTCCTCCCCTTTTAAAACAACCAAACAGTACCTATGTAATTGTACCTACCATGATAGAAGTGTCAAGAGCGACGCATTAGTGTTGCGCACGCACTGAGAATCACAGTGACTGGTCACACACAATGCTGGTACGAAAATGTGGATGTTTTATGACACGATGCGGCTGACTTAGAACATCGTATCACACGATATGTTAGAAATTGAGCAAGAGCCCCAACATTACTGAGATAGTGCGATTCTTGATGTCATCCCCATCTTCATGTATGGATGCAAGACCGAACGTGTATCGACCGTCAAGCATGACCTTGGCGAGCAGGAAATCGAGGTCTGTACCAACACCAACGACCGCACCATAATCGAATGCTTTGATGAAATCCAAATCAGTTGGTGATTGCGTCACAAAGGAACCTGCTGCTGTGAGGTTGTACGCGACATATGGTCCGGCAAAGATTCTCGGCTTGACGAGTGACGGCAATGGGAAAGACAATGACGCCAATACAGGCAATTCCAGGTAGTCCAATCTGACTGTATATGTTTCCCCGATGTCTGTACCAGTAAAAGGGTCAACACCACATTCTGCGCCTTTCCGAACATACAGTAATTCAGGCTGGATCGTCATCAAGCCAAGAATAGAATATTCTGTAAACACGCCCACGCACATGCCCTGACGCCAGTCACAGTCAATGATATCATCACCAGATAGTGTTGCAAAACTCATCCCACCTTTGATACCAAACGGCATTGCCTGGGCAAAACCTATCATCAGCAAGACCAACACACATGAACGTACGTATGTTAAGCGACTCATGTAAGACCTCCTTGGGGAATGAGTATACAGCACGCGTTGCCAGAGTCAAGGTTCAACGAAAGATTGGTCCCATAGTCGTATCGTCCTATTGTCGTATCGTCATTTGTTACTCATTCCGCAGGAACTCTCGTTCCCACAAGAACGAAGTCGATGCGTCCTATCTACGATAGGACATACTCGAAGAGTGGGCCTTTTTACTGTTCGAGTGAGTGCGTAGCACGAATCGAGAACCAGCCTAAAACCAAAAGCCCAAGGCCGAATGTTCAACAAATGCCCAAAGCCCGAATCAACACCCCCACCTTAATCCTCCCCCCTCTACAGGGGGAGGAAATGGAATGTAGCTCGGGTCTGACCCCACGGATTAATCAAACCGTCTTGAAAAAGAGAGAAAAAATGCTATAATTAACGTCAATGAAATACACAAAAGTCAATAATGCAATCATTACAGAATTAAGCAAAATCGTCGGCGTCGAAAACGTCATAACTGATGCAGATGTATTAGACAATTACGCGCATGACGAGACGCCGCTATACCATACGCTACCCGATGTTGTTGTGAAACCATCTGCGACCGCCGAGGTAGCTGAGATAATGAAACTGGCTTCAGAATACGTCATACCGGTAACACCGCGCAGCGGTGGCACAAGTCTTTCAGCCGGCGCCGTACCTGTGTATGCAGGAATCGTACTGTCTCTCGAGCGTATGAACAGAATCAAGGAAATCGATACGAAAAATCTCATGGTCGTTGTCGAACCGGGAATTATCACTGAGCAGTTAGGCATTGAGCTCGCCAAACACGACCTCTTTTTTCCACCTGACCCTGTGAGCCTTGATTCATGCATGATCGGTGGTAATGTCGCCGAATGCGCAGGCGGGCCACGTGCAATGAAATACGGCGTCACCAAACACTATGTGCTCGGGCTTGAAGCCGTTCTTCCGACCGGTGACGTTATCCGCATTGGTGGTAAACTACTGAAAAATGTAACGGGCTACAACCTCCTCGACCTGATTGTTGGTTCAGAAGGAACCCTCGCGGTTGTCACAGAAGCAACCCTCAAACTCCTGCCGTTGCCAAAAGTCGTTATCGCTCTTCTTGTGCCTTTTAAATGTACTGAAGATGCGGTTGGCTTCACAACCGATGTCCTCAAGGTTGATTGTATGCCGGCTGCTGTTGAATTCCTGGAAGGCGATGTGTACAGACTTGCTGGGCAATACTTAGAGAGGAAACTCCCTTTTAATGAAGCTGATGCACATATCATTGTTGAACTGGATGGCAATGACAAAAACCTCCTCAAGAAACAGTATGACAAGATTGGTGACATTGCCCTGAAACACGGCGCCCTCGATGTTTTTGTTGCAGAAAGTGCAAAGGATAAAGAAAAGGTCTGGGAACCGCGAAAAAAAACGAGCGAAGCATTAAAAACACTAACAAATCCAGTTGCCCGCGAAGACCTTGTCGTACCGAAAGACAAAATACCGGCATTGCTTCAAAAACTTAAAGAATGCGCGGCAAAGCATGAGGCACAGCTCTACGCGTTCGGCCACCTTGGTGATGGTAATATACATGCTGATTTTGCCTATCCGAAAGACGCACACATCAGTGATGAACGGCTCGCCCATATGCGAAAAGAGGTGTATGAAATAACGCTTGAGCTCGGCGGTGCTCTTACTGCTGAACATGGTGTCGGGCTTTCTAAGATCCGATACCTCGAGATGGCGTTGAGTCAGACTGAGCTTGAACTTATGAAACAAATAAAGAAGCTGTTTGACCCTCAGAATATTCTCAATCCGGGGAAGATATTTACAAGCCTGTAGGCTTGTTCGATGGCAGTGATGAAAGGACTAGATTACAGTGATTGCAAAATCAGTAGGGACGCGCTATAGCGCGTCCCATGGCGCGTCATAGACAAACATGGTTTATTTCGGGAAAATCGAACACGGATAAAGCGAGACAACGAAAATCACTCAGATTGAAAAACTATGACTATTCAGAACCAGGTCATTATTTTGTGACAATCTGCACAAACGAGAAGAAACTGTATTTCAAAAATCGCAAAATACGAGAATGTGCAAAGAAATTTTGGTTACAAATACCAAGCCATTTTAAGAATATTGAATTAGATTCCTACGTATTAATGCCCAACCATATACACGGAATTATTACCATACATACGGATGCGCCATGGCGCGTCCAATTGCGCTGAAGGAGGCGTTGTATGAACGTAATTAAGCTCGACAAAGTACCCGGTCAGGATTCGATGTTGATATTCCATGCCCTTGCCCGTATTGGCTATGAGGGATTAGTGATCGTTTCGCCGAAAGAGCCGCTCGCAAGTATTGGTTATTTCCAGGATGCACAAAAAGAAATCGATCTAGAATTCTGCGAGAAAGCGGGGATATCGATCATGCGCAGGGAGGTCGGCGGTGGCGCAACGTATCTTGATGGTAATCAGATATTCTATCAAATGATCTGGCACAAAAACAATCCCGCATTTCCCCGTAACATCAAACAGATATTTGAAATGCTTTCGCAACCAGCGTGTGAAACATACCGCACATTCGGGATCAATGCATCATTCCGCGCTGAAAATGACATTATTACTAATAAGGGTAAAAAAATCGCTGGCGAAGGCGGCGGTGATATCGGTGATTCAATGGTCTTTGTCGGTGGTATACTGCTCGACTTTGACTACCATACGATGAGCAAGGTCTTAAAAGTACCTGATGAGAAATTTCGGGATAAAATCTACAAAAGTATGGAAGAAAATCTAACAACGATGAAGCGCGAACTCGGTGAAATCCCTCCCAGAGAAGACATCAAACGTGTCCTTATTGAGTGTTTCGAAAAAATCACTCATAGACTGGAACCAGTTGACCTTGATGAGAAAACCATCCAGAAAATACAAGAGTTAGAGAAGCTTTTCACCTCTGATGCATTTCTGTTCAAAAAGACCCCACGCATTCCCGAGGGCGTGAAGATCAAGGAAGGTATTGATATTCTGTATGGTTTGTATAAGGCAAAAGGCGGACTCATCAGGACTGCGGAAGAGGTTGAGAACAAGAAAGTCCTCAAGGATATCGTGGTTTCTGGTGATTTCAATCTGTTTCCGAAACAGAGTCTCAAGAATGTCGAAAATGCTCTGAAAAACAAAGAATTCGACCGCGAGACGATCAAGCAAGAGATTTCAAAGGTGTATGGCAAGGATAAAATAGAGTCACCCGGTATTGAACCAGAAGACATCGCCAAAACCGTGATAGAAGCACAGTAGGGACGCGCTATAGCGCGTCCTATAGCGCGTCCTCGATGTTGACACATATGTATATATGACTATAATAAATGCTCATAATAGCGAAGGTTTTAATGATAGCGTATGGGACAGACCGCGAATGAAGCATAGGATGCTGTTCGGTTTGCAAAGTTGGTACATTCATTACAAAAATCATCGCATCATACGTTAGTATATAAAGGAGCAGTATGATTAATTTAAAAAATGCAGATCCAAATTTCAAGTATGAAATTATTAAGCAAAAAGGCGGCGAAGGTCTTCTTAAATGCTTTGGCTGCAGTGATTGTGCAGCAAGCTGTCCTGTACGATATTTTGATGAACGATACAATCCTCGAAAAATAATCCGACTGACGCTCTTGGGTGTGAAAAAAGAAGTGCTGTCGTCACCATTCCTGTGGTTCTGTGCTCACTGTCATGCGTGCACTGAACGTTGTCCACAGGGGATCATGGTCGCAGAACTCATCAATGCAATTAAGAACTATGCTGTAGAGCAAGGCTACTGCCCGGAAGGATACAAAGTCCAGCTCGACCTGCTCGAAAAACTGGGCAGACTTTATGAAGTCGAGGACTTTGACCTTAAGAAACGACAAAAGCTCGGCCTGCCACCGATTGATAAGACTATTCCAGAGGTTGCCAAGATACTTGAGTACACGGGCATTGCCAAGGTGGTGAAAAAATGAAGAAGTACGCGCTGTTCCTGGGTTGTACAGTTCCGGTCAGGGCGCAGCACTATGAGCTGAGTGCGCGTAATGTTGCCAAGGAACTCAACATAGAATTAGCCGATATACCAAAGGCGTCCTGTTGTGGATTTCCCATGAAGGCAGTGGATGCAGAAACCGCACTCCTCATTGCTGCACGCAATATCGGCATCGCGAGCGAGATGAACTTAACTGTGGTCACATTATGCAATTCATGTACGGCAATGCTCTCTGACGCACAAAAACAGCTGCACAACGACCATTTCCACAGAAAGTTCAAGGCACTGGGGTTCTCATATCCGCATGATGTCACGGTCAAACATTTTGTCCGTGTGCTCTATGAAGATATCGGATTGGATACAATTAAGAAAAAAGTGAAACAACCACTCCAGGCATTAAATGTGATCGCACACTATGGATGTCACTATATGCGACCGTCCTCGCTCTATGGGTTCGACAATCCAGAAGTGCCGCACACCCTTGATGAACTGGTCAGGGTTACGGGCGCCCAGACGATTGATTACTATGACAAGAAAATGTGCTGTGGCGGTTCAGTTCTCGGTATTGACGAAAAACTCGCGGTGACGATGGCAAATCATAAATTAGCGTTTGCCAAGGAAACGGGAGCTGATGCACTCATTTCTATTTGCCCGTTTTGTACGGTCATGTATGAAGACAATCAGCGAAAGGCAGAGGCACAGTTCGAAAAGGAATACAATATCCCCGTGCTCTACTATCCTCAGCTGCTCGGTTTGAGTTTCGGACTGGACAAGAATGCAGTCGGTTTGAGATTTAACCGCGTCAGACCCAATGAGTTACTCGAGAAAATTGGAGGTGGCGCATGAGAGTGTTAGTGTGCACGTGCAAGGGAGCTATAAAACTACCCAAACTAGACCTTGGTCCTGGAGTAAAAATAGAACAGCATGAAGATTTGTGCAAGAAGAAACTCGCTGTCGGTGCGGATGAGAAGGTTGTCATTGCGGGCTGCAGTCCAAGCCTTATGGAATGCTTGTTTCCCAATGTCAATGCCGAATTCGTCAACCTTCACGAACATGTCGTGCTCATGGGTCACTCGATGGATAAGGCAAAAGACCTCATCCGTGCAGCAGTCGCAAAAATGGAGGCGGTTACTCCGATAAAGCCAAAGGTCTTCCCCATTGAGCAGAAAAGTGCACTCGTCATCGGTGCCGGTGTCGCAGGCATTGAAGTTGCAACACAACTTGCTCAAAATGGTACTGATGTGCATCTCATTGAACGGACACCATTCCTCGGAGGCGTTGTTGCGCAGCTCGACCGTCTCTATCCAGAAGGAACACCGTACAGTCACACCCTTATGCCACAAATCGCGAAAATGCTGGAACAAAAGAACATTACTTGCTACTTCAATACCGAGGCAAAAGAGATTAAAGGGCATATCGGCAATTACAACGTCGCGCTTACGACCCGTTCGCGCGGTGTTATTGATTGCAGCAATTGCAGCAAGTGCGTTGATGTGTGTCCAGTTGAGGTCGATGACGCAGGTAAGAAGCGAAAAGCAATTTACTACGTTCCGACATATCCTGATACATATGCAATAGACTGGGATACATGCACGAAATGTGGTGAGTGCGTCAAGGTGTGCCCAGGCACAATAGAACTCGAATGCTCATCAACTGAAAAAGAAATAGCAAGTGGTGCCGTCGTTGTCGCTACTGGACTTAACTGGTATGATGTCAGCAAGGTTGAAGAGTATGGTTATGCACGGCTACCAGGCGTGATGCGCACTATTGAGTTTGAACGTGCTGTTGCCTCTGGTGCACTCGAACCAAAAAATGTTGTTTTCTTGTACTGCGCAGGGTCGCGTGATTCGAAACATCTTCCTTACTGTTCAAAGATTTGCTGTTTTCTCGGCCTGAAAGAAGCAAAATTACTCGTTGACCGCTATCCAGATGCGCACGCGTACGTTGTCGCAATGGACATGCGGAGTTATGGCACATTCGAGTATCTGTACAATACACTGCGAGAAAAAGGTGTTTCATTCATCAAAGGCAAAGCGTCCGAAGTCTTCAGACGTGATGGCGATCTCGTCGTCAGAACAGAAGATCTGTACACGAATGAACTTCTTGAAATCGAAGCAGATACTGTTGTGCTCTGTTCAGGATTCGTTGCTGACGCGCCAACGTTCGAAAAACTCGGCATCAAACTCAATGGCGATTTTCCCGTGCTCTTTGAAAATGCCGGGCTTGGCAATACAGACCTGCCACGCGGTGTTTTTACTGCCGGTTCTGCAACATTCCCTGCTGGTGTCAGAGAAACACTTATCGACGCGCGCAAAGCTAGTTTTTCAGTTTTGAATCTATTCAGACAAGACAAAATCGAATCAAAACAGCCCAATGCACTTATTAATGAAGACCTGTGCAGTGTGTGCCGAATGTGTATAGGAACGTGTCCGTACAACGCGATATCAGTCGTCGAAGAGAAGATCAAAGTCAATGAGGAGCTGTGCATGGGCTGCGGCGTGTGCTCAATTACCTGTCCGACGTATGCAAGCCAGCTCGAGATGTTCAATCCGCAGGCACTCAGCAATCAGATCGCCGCATTGGTGAAAAAAGGCGATATACTTGCGCTTCTGTGCCGCTGGTCAGCGTATAACGCGACTGACAAGGCGGCATATGACAAGCATGTGTATCCAGAGAATGTAAAAATTATCCGGATTCCGTGCAGCGGCGCTGTTGATCCATCGCACGTCATGGATGCACTCGAGAAGGGTGCGAAAAGTGTACTCATTGGCGGGTGCTACCCGAATGCATGCCATTACGCAAAGGGAAATTTCCGCGCCAAAGCGCGCGAACAGCTGTTGAAGATGAATCTGGACGTTCTTGGCTTTGACAAAAATACTGTCCGGTTAGAATGGATAGGCAAAGATGAAGCACTTAAATTTGTGAAAATTGTGAAGGAAATGAATAAATGAACGTATTCGTTATTCGTAGTTCGTACTCGTGGAAAGCAAAAATCAATGTAATCATATTTATGTATAATCTATGTAATCTGTGTGTTTGAAAGGAGGAAATAAATGGCGAAGCCATTAGTTGCATTTTATTGGTGCGCCTCATGTGGTGGCTGCGAAGAAGCTGTCATAGACCTTGCTGAGGACATCCTGAAAGTCGTTGACGCAGTCGACATCAGATTGTGGCCCGTGGCAATGGACTTCAAGCGCAAGGATGTCGAGGCAATGCCAGACAAATCATTCGCAGTGAGCTTCATCAACGGCGCAATACGCACCAGTGAGCAGGAACACATGGCAAAACTTCTGCGTCAGAAATCACAGCTCGTTGTTGCCTTTGGAGCATGCGCTCACCTCGGTGGCATTCCTGGTCTTGCCAATGTAGCCAACCGGAAAGAAATATTTGAAACGGCATATAAGCTCAGCCCTTCAACACCGAATCCGAAGGGCATATACCCGCAGACAGAAACAAAAACAGAGTTTGGCACGCTGACCCTTCCTGAATTCTATGATACGGTCAAATCACTCGGCCAGACGATTGATGTTGATTACTACTTACCAGGCTGCGCTCCGCCGCCAGACCTCATCATGAAGGCAGTAACGGCAATTCTCGAAGGTAATTTACCTGAAAAGGGTGCGGTCCTCACCGTTGACAAAGCGCTCTGCGAAACATGTGAACGGAATAAATCAAAGCCCGACAAACTCGCGATCAAGGACATAAAACGTATATCAGAAGTGATCGCAGACCCGGAAAAATGCTTTTTGGCAGAAGGAATTATCTGTTTGGGACCTGCCACCCGTGGTGGTTGCGGCGAGCGATGCATCAACGCGAACATACCGTGTCGCGGCTGTTTCGGACCAACAAAAGAAGTAAAGGACATGGGTGCTAAGTTTCTCTCAAGTCTTGCTTCGATTATTGATATTGACGATGAGAAAGAAATCGAGAAAATAGCGGAAAAAGTCATTGATCCGATCGGTCTCTTCTATATGTACTCGTTACCAACGTCAATCCTCAGAAGAAAACAAGGGGTATAGCATGTATAAAGAAATTTCAATAGATCCGATTACGCGGTTAGAAGGACACGGCAAGATAGAGATATTTCTTGATGATAAAGGTGATGTTGCACACGCTGTTCTTCAGATACCTGAGTTACGCGGTTACGAGCGGTTCGGTGTCGGCAGACTCGCCGAAGAGATGCCGCGTATCACCGAAACGATATGCGGGGTTTGACCGACCACACATCACACAGCGTCTGGTAAGGCGCTCGATGATCTGTACGGAGTTGAACCTCCACCTGCGGCATTAAAAATCAGGGAATTTGTCTATAACGCATTCATGTTCGAAGACCATAATCTGCATTTCTATTTTCTCGGTGGTCCTGATTTTATTGTCGGTCCCACCGCACCAAAGGCTGAGCGGAATGTGCTCGGTGTTATCGGCAAAGTAGGCGTAGAAACCGGCAAAAAGGTAATCGCTATTCGCCGACGTACCCGCGACATCATCCAGACCATGGGCGGACGTGTTGTCCATCCTGTCCATTGTCTGCCTGGCGGCGTATCAAAACCCATGCCCAAGGATAAAGTGGATGAGTTCAAGAAAACTGCTGAGGATTCAGTAGAATTTGCGCTGTTCAGCCTGCAGGCGTTCAATGATATCGTCTTGAAAAACAAAGAGTATGTTGACGTGATTCTTAGTGATATGTACACAAGCACGCTCTACAACATGGGACTTGTTGACGATAACAATAAAGTCGCATTCTACGATGGTTTACTGCGCGTTACTGACCCTGAAGGCAAAGAGTATGCGAAGTTCGATAGGCACGATTATCTCGACCATATTGCTGAAGGCGTCGAAACATGGACATACATTAAGTTTGCACACCTGAAGAATGTCGGTTGGAAAGGCTTTGTTGATGGAAAAGACAGCGGTATCTTTCGCGTCGCACCACTCGGCCGGCTCAATGCTGCAGACGGCATGGCAACACCCAAAGCGCAGGAACACTACGAGAAATTCTACGAGACACTTGGCGGCAAGCCAGTTCACAATACGCTTGCGACACACTGGGCACGGTTGATCGAGGCATTACAGGCAGCCGAGAGAATGGTAGAGCTAATCAACGATCCAGGTATTCTTGATACAAATGTGCGAAACATGGACTTTCAAATCCCGAAAGAAGGAATCGGCGTGATCGAAGCTCCACGTGGTACCTTGTTCCACCACTATGAAACTGACGAACGGGGTAGATTAACAAGGGTAAATCTCATCGTTGCGACGACGAACAACGCCGCAGCGATCAATCTTTCCGTGGAAAAAGCAGCAAAAGGATTGATCAAAGGCGGTAAGGTTGATGACGGACTCCTCAACATGGTTGAAATGGCATTCCGTGCCTATGACCCCTGCTTTGCGTGCGCGACGCATACGATAGACGGAAAAGTACCGATTCAAATCGACATCTATGATGCAAATAG
>DAOVBK010000059.1 GCA_030670605.1 Candidatus Stahliibacteriota bacterium | reverse complement strand
CAACAGTTCATGCATGTCATCCGGCACACTGTGTTTGCCAAACTGCAAACACTACATCTTGCCTTTTTTGACCGGAACCCAGTTGGTAGACTCGTCACCCGCGCGACCAATGACGTTGAGGCGATCAATGAGGCATTCACGCAGGTATTCGCGCGATTCTTTAAGGACATCCTGCTGTTATTTGGCATCATCATTGTCATGCTGTTGATCAACGTGCGCCTTGCACTCGTTGCTTTTTTGGTCATTCCCATACTGACTGCCGTCACATTCTTTTTCCGCGTGCGCGCACGGGGCATATATCGGAAGGTCCGGGCAAAACTCGCGAAGGTGAATGCCACGCTTCAGGAAAACCTCTCTGGTATGCGTGTCATAAAGATATTTAGCCAGGAAAAAGAGAATTTGAAACGTTTTGACAATGTCAATTTGGAATATCTGAAGGTGAATCTTCAACAAGTATTGCTCATGTCTTTTTTCAGACCATTCATCGAGATTGTGAGTTCTGTCGGCATTGGCCTTGTGCTCTACTACGGCGGGGGACAGGTGATTACCGGTAAGGTCTCGCTGGGCGTGCTCGTTGCTTTTATCGCCTACGTCGAGATGTTTTTCAGACCGATTCGGGAACTTACCGAATCGTACACCTTACTCCAGTCTGCGATGGCATCGAGCGAGAGGATTTTCATGTTACTCGATGAACCTGTTACTGTCCGTTCCAGAAGAGACGCGCGAGGACTCCATGAAATACGAGGGGAGATAGAATTCAAAAATGTGTGGTTTAGATATGACAAAGACTGGGTGCTCAAAAATGTTTCGTTCAAGGTCAAACCTGGCGAGCATGTCGCTCTCGTCGGACCGACGGGTGCAGGCAAGACGTCAGTTATCAATCTTGTGTCTCGGCTCTATGACATACAAAAGGGCACCATTCTTATTGATGGTATAGATATCAGGGATATCCGGCTCGAGGAGTTGCGTTCAAAGATCGGTGTCGTGCCACAGGATGTGTTCCTCTTCGCTGGTGATATTAAGTCAAACATCCGATTGAATCTTGCTCTTGAAGACGAAAAGGTGAAGGAAATAGCCGCCTATATCAATGCTGACAGGTTCATTGATAGATTCCCGCACAAGTACGACGAAAGCGTAGCAGAACGCGGCGTTACGTTTTCAACGGGTGAGCGTCAGCTTCTTTCTTTTGCGCGTGCCTTGGCATTTGACCCCGCAATACTCGTGCTCGATGAAGCGACCGCAAACATTGATGCGGAGACAGAGAAGATCATTCACAAGGGTCTCGAGAAACTCATAGTAGGGAGGACTGCGATTATCATTGCGCACCGGTTGAGTACGATCAAACAGGTTGATAGGATTTATGTCATTCATAATGGTGAACTGATGGAAGCAGGTAAGCATGAGGAGCTCCTCGCGAAACAGGGCATTTACTATAACCTGTATCAGCTGCAGACCCTGCGCATGCCGACCGACGTGGCTCAGGACTGAGTACGGCCAGTTACCGCGCATGACGACGTGGTTCGTAGACACTTGACAACATCGGTGATTTCCACTATTATCATATAGCTTTGGAAATGAGTATGACGTGGGAGGGAGAGTGTTTCTTGTGCGACGTTCCACAAGAAAGCTCATGCGAGAATTATGAGGTAGTGCAGTACCGACCACGGAGCATTGACATTTTGTTTTAGAGATGAGGGGGTGTGCAATATTACGCATTGTCATTGCTGATGATCACACTATGGTTCGGCAAGGGTTGAAGCGTATTGTTGAAGAGTCAGCCGATCTAAAAGTAATTGGTGAAACAGGCGACGGTCTCGAGATCATTTCCCTGACAAAGAAGCTTAAGCCGGATATGATCATACTTGATATCTCGATGCCAAACTTGAGAGGTATTGAGGCAATTCACAAGATCAAGAGATATCACAAAGATACGAAAATCCTGATTCTGACGATGCACAAAAATGAGGAGTTTGTGTATGAATGTCTTGCTAGTGGCGCAGAGGGATACGTACTCAAAGAAGATGCGGAAAAAGATCTCCTCGCTGCGATTAACGCAGTCAAAAATGGTAAAACATATGTTTCTCCGTCCTTTACTGGTGATGTGATACGGGATCTGCTTGAGCGTAAGAAGGGTGTGAAACGTGTTTCTCCAATCAGGGCGCTCACCAACCGAGAGCGAGAGATTCTCACGTTGATTGCCGAAGGTGATTCCAACAAAAAGGTCGCGAGGAAACTCGGCATTAGCGTCCGTACTGTTGAGCATCACCGTTTGAGTATCATGCGCAAGCTTGGCGTATCAAATACTGCGAGCCTCATCAAATATGCGATAAAAGCAGGTTTTGCTAACCTTACCTGATACCGTTTCCCATGGTGAAAACTCGTAAAAAGACATCTGCTCATAGGTCTCGTGGGCGACAAAAAACCAGGAATTTGCACAGAGAAATCGAACAGCTGCAAAGAGAGATTGCTAAGTTAAAAGACTCAGTTGCGCTTTCCCAAAAAGTTGCCAATGCCTTTAAAGAATCTGAAACGTTGTATAGAAGTCTCGTTGACACATCACCGGATGCAGTTAGCGTGAGCGACCTTGAGGGGCGCGTCATCCATATTTCAAAGCAAACACTGCGTCTTCATGGTTACGATCGTGCTGAAGAGGTGCTTGGAAAGAGTGCGCTCGAGTTCATTGCGCCCCATGATCGCGATATAGCCGTCGCAAACATGAAGAGGACATTTGAGAACGGCTACATTAAGGGAATTGAGTACACATTTCTTCGTAAAGATGGTTCAGAATTCATCGGCAGCTTGAATGCCTCGCTCATCAGAGATGCCGACGGCAAACCAAAAGGTTTCATCGCCACGACGCGGGATGTCACTGAACGCAAAAAGGCGACTGCCGAGCTCCAGGCGTCTGAAGAAAAGTACCGGCACGTTGTTGAACAAGCAATCATAGGTATCATTATTGCTCAGGGATGGCCAACACGATTTGTGTTCGCAAATGATGCAGCAGCACGGATGTTTGGTTACTCGGTCAAGGAATTAACGTCATTATCAGGCAAAAAGACATGGGCGCTCATTCACGTACATGACCGTGCATTGCTCATGCAGCGGTTCAAGGACATAATCGCGGGCAAACCGTCTGTGCCTCGTCAAATACGGATTATAAGAAAGGACGGTACGCTCCGGTGGCTTGAGATTTTTGGCGGCCGCATTGAGTATCAGGGACAGCCTGCGATCCAGGTCACGGCAATTGACAGTACAGAACGCAGGGAAGCCGAGGACGCACTCCGTGATAGTGAAGAGAAATTCAGTAATCTCTATCACCGTTCGAATGATGCGATCTTCTTACACGACCTTGAGGGCAGAATAGTTGATGTCAATGAGCGCGTTTCCGAGCTGTTTGGCTATTCTCGGCAGGAGCTCCTCTCGCTTAAAATTGCGGCGCTCCATCCAAAAGAGGAGTTGAAACAATCGAGGGCCGCGTTTGCGACGATTGCGCGTGATGGATTTGTCGATTTCGAGATCACTTTTAGAAAAAAAGATGGAACGATTTTCCCTGTTGAAGTCTCTTCGAGTCTGTTTGAGATAAGCGGCAAGAAGGTAATACAGGGAATCGTCCGGGACGTTACTGAACGCAAACAGGCTGAACATGAGATTAACCGGCGGCTCGCCATGGAAAAGGCACTTGCCGCGATTTCCGAGAATCTTGTCAAAGCGCGAGATATCGATAGAGCAGTGCGTGATACACTTCACCGTCTGGCAACCGTATTTTGCACAGACCGTGTGTGTTTGTTCCAGAAAAGAGGCGAGCAGAAGATCTGGGATAAGACACATGAGTGGCACGTTCCAGGGTTGAAATCATTGCGCTGGAAGTTCCAGGGCATAACGTCACAGAGCTACTCATCCTGGTTACGCAAACTCAAGCGTGATAGCGCAATTATCGTCGGCGACATGAGAAAGCTTCCTGCATATGCCCGCAAGAGTCTCGGCGGGTTGAAGATAGCGTCAATGCTCATGGTGCCGCTCTTTTTTGAGGATGAATTCTTCGGTGCGCTCGGTATTTTTGCAGAAAAAAAAGCTCAAGTATGGCAACACAATGACGCACGGATACTCCGTGCAGCCGGTGAGATCATTACAGCAAGTCTTGTCAAAGATCGCTATCAAAAGGAATTGACAAAAGTTCTGAGTGAGCTTCAGTCCCAACGCAAGAAGCTTTTTGAACTTACGCAACGCAGCATCGATGCGCAGGAAAGAGAGCGACTGTACCTTGCTTCAGAGATCCATGATGAGCTACTCCAGGGGCTCGTTGCTGTGCTCTATTTTCTCCAGATGCTTGATAGCCGATCGTTTGATGCTCGTACACAGGAGAAGAGAGCAACGCTCATCGAGATCATTAAATCCTCGATCGATCGTGCACGCAGTTTGATCAGTGAAGTTGAGCCAATACGTGATCCGGACATTGGTTTGATTCAGGCAATCAAGAAATCGATCAAGAACAGGCTCGCCGCAATGCCGATACAGGTGCAGTTCAACTACCCCAAGAAATTACCGAGGATTGCATTTGCGCAGAAGGCAAATGTGCTCCGCATTGTGCAGGAGGCATTAACAAATGTACGCAAACACTCACGGGCAACACGTCTCTCATTGAAGATCGCGACCCACGATGACAAACTGGAGATCAGTTTCAAGGATAATGGTATTGGTTTTGATGTTGACAGAGCACTCAAAAGGCCGACTCGTCACTTCGGCCTTGTATCCATCCAGGAACGCGCACTGTTGGTCGGCGGACAGCTGACTGTGACGAGTACACCTGGCAAGGGAACACGCATTCACGGTTTGTTTCCTTTGGCACGAGACAACACGTGAAGACAATCCGTACACTTGTTGTTGATGACAATGCACCATTCAGAGAAGCACTCAGGTTTTTCTTCGAAGAACAACCAGACATCGAGCTAGTCGGCACGCTTTCCGAAGGAACGAAATGTCTAACATATGTGAACAAACATCCGGTTGATGTTGTTATCATGGATGCGCGTATGCCGGGGATCGATGGTCCTGAGGCGACGCAGCAACTCAAACGCAGGCACAAGAACATTAAAGTCGTGATGTGTACGATATGGGATGACAGAGAACTCAAGAATTACGCAAAGCACGCAGGTGCGGACGAATATTTCGTAAAAGGTGAACCATTGACCGTGTTGCTCAAGAAAATCCGTCGTTTTTTCCCACACACATAGCCTTCACAAAGTAACTACGTACAATTACCCATACGAAAATAGGTGATTTTTCGTCTTGTGCTTATTGTTATATATCGGTACAATGTATTGAGAACTGAGAGCCTTAAGTCATGTATAGGATATTTCTTGCAGACGACCACACATTGATCAGACAAGGTCTGAAACGGATCCTTGAAGAAAATGATGATTACCAAATCGTTGGTGAAACGGGCGATGGACTTCAGATCGTTCCCGACATCAAACGATTGCAGCCAGATGCAATCATTCTTGACATTTCAATGCCGAACTTGAGAGGCATCGATGCAATCAGCAAGATACGAAAGGTCAATAAGAGAATAAAAATACTGATTCTTACCATGCATCGGAATGAAGACTATGTGTATGAATGTTTGGTATCGGGTGCGCATGGCTACATACTGAAAGAAGATGCCGATACTGAACTGGTTGCGGCAATGGAAACGATACGCCGTGATAACATTTTTGTTTCTTCATCCTTCGCCGAGGAGGTGATCAAGGAGTTTGTTGGCAAGAAAAAAGAATCACGGACAAAGAAACCCCTTACGGCTTTGACAGCGAGAGAGCAGCAGGTGCTCCGGTTGATCGCCGAGGGTATGTCCAACAAAGAAGTCGCCAAAGCGCTCTCAATTAGTGTGCGAACAGTTGAACATCATCGGCTGAACACAATGCGAAAGCTTGATGTGTCCAATGTTGTGGGGCTCATCAAATACGCGGTTAAGGCGAAGCTTATCAATGTGAACTAGCCTTTTGTTGCGTAAAGGTAGAAATAGCATGATCGATCCTGTATGTGTGATACACGACTGTATTGTCTTGGAGGTCTGTCTGCCTGACAGATAGTTAATGTGAAACCTCCCTCCCGAAGGAGTCAGGGATGTTATCCTGGTTCCTTGTTGTCCTCAGAGGGTGGTTGCCGGATGTTCTACGTGGAGTGAGAAGCCAATGAGTCGCACCAAGAGGAATACATTTTGCTCAGGAAGCCAGAAACACACGCTTCTCCCAGAGCAGGAACAAATCCTTGTTCTCAATTGTACTTCTGAACTGATCAGCTTCCATGATCGTACGAACGCACCCACAGGTTGGCTATGATATTGTCAAATCGATTGAATTTCCCTGGCCTGTTGGTCAGATAATACTGCAACATCATGAACGGATGGACACGTCTGGATATCCGCAAGGGCTGCGCGGTAGCCAGATACTCATTTTTGGCTCCCTTGCGTAACGCTCTCAACTGTTTACAGTGCTTCCCTCATATTGACTTTTCTCGAAGTGCACATATAATTATTTAATGTGCGGGATTGTTGGGTACATTGGTGCGCGCGATGTCTCGAGCGTATTGCTCGGTAGCCTGTGGCGGCTTGAGTATCGCGGGTACGATTCAAGCGGCATCGCCATTATTGATAGCGGGGACTTGAATATCCGTAAGGTCCCAGGCAAACTGAGTGAACTTGAGAAGCTCCTCAAAGATAGACCAGTTACCGGACAGCTCGGAATTGGACACACACGGTGGGCGACCCATGGTGCGCCGCTAGAAGCGAATACACATCCACTCGTCGACTGCAATGTAGAGATTGCCATTGTTGTCAATGGCATAATCGAAAACTATCTACAGCTGAAAGATGAACTTGAAGCAGAAGGTCACATCTTTCGTTCTCTCACTGATTCTGAGGTGATTGTTCATCTTATGGAAAAGCACATCGATAAAGGACTCCTTGAGGCTGTTCGGCTGACGACGCAAAAACTTTCAGGGAATTACGCATTTGCAGCTGTGTCAACCCGTGAATCTGGGAAGATCATTGGTGTGCGCCATGACGCACCTCTTACATGTAGTTTCAACGATGATGAAGCAGCGCTCGCCTCAGACATCAGTGGTGTGATCGCAATATTCAATGAAGTGATTGATTTGCCAAATGATACATTGACGGTGTTATCACGCGGCAGCTGCGATATTTATGACTTTGCCGGTGAACGGCTCAATATTAAACCTCGTAAGGTCACAATTAAAGTGACCGACATGGATAAAGGTCTTTTTGCTCATTTCATGCTCAAGGAGATTTTCGAACAACCTAAGGTTATGCACGATATTGTCACAGCGAGAATACATAATAGTAGTATTGATCTCGGTGACGAAATCCATATACCTGATGAGGATCTCAAGAGAGTTACGCGGATTTTGATCCAGGCGTGCGGGACGTCGTGGCATGCCGGCTTGATCGGAAAGTACCTTATCGAGCATTTTGCGCGTATTCATACAGAAGTAGACATCTCGAGTGAGTTCCGCTATCGTGATGCGGTCCTCGATGGCAATACGATGGTGATGGCAATCAGTCAGTCAGGTGAGACAGCTGATACAATAGCTGGTTTGCGCGAGGCAAAGGCGAAATTCCTCAAGGTTGTTTCATTAATCAATGTTCCTCAGTCGAGTATCTATCGCGAGTCTGATGGTGCTATCGCGATGATGGCTGGTCCTGAAATCGGTGTTGCCTCGACCAAGGCGTACACCGCAGAGATATTGAATCTCTACCTTCTCAGTTTGTATCTTGGCGTGCTCAAAGGTTTTGTCAGTAAAGAAGACCTTGTCGAGCATTTGTCAGCAATCAAG
>DAOVBK010000233.1 GCA_030670605.1 Candidatus Stahliibacteriota bacterium | reverse complement strand
GATTGATGCCCATCAGTGAATATTCGATCGGGTCTTCAGCCGTAATGATATTTGAACCGATGTCGTTCAGCTCGGTCAATGCCGAATAGAGTGTGGTCGTCTTGCCTGACCCGGTCGGACCGGTGACGAGCAGGATTCCGTATGGATTATTGATTGCCCTCCTGAAAGCTTCGAGTGATTCTTCCTCAAATCCGAGGAGGTCAAGATTAAGCTGGATGGCTGACCGGTCGAGTACTCGTAATGCCATTTTTTCGCCAAACAATGTAGGTACAGTCGAGACACGAATGTCAATAATCTTGTTGTGGATTCGCGCCTTGATGCGTCCATCCTGTGGCAAACGCTTTTCTTCAACCTTGAGTTTTGCCATCACCTTAATAACGGTTGCCAGTGCCCTGTTCATTCGCTTGGGTGGTTTCATAATTTCGTGAAGTATACCATCAATACGGAAGCGTACCCGCATGTCTTTTTCGTACGGCTCAATGTGTATGTCAGAAACATTCATGTCCACTGCATCGGTTATGATCTTACCGGCGAGTTTCAACGCAGGACCGCTATCCTGGTCATCGACGACATCGGCAAGGTCTTCGTCTTCTTTCTTGTCAACATCTTCACCATCAACGACTTGAACACTTGTTTCACCAGCTTCTGCCATCTCGATCTCATACATTACATCACTGAGGATTTTTTGAACATTATAGTGCTCCTGCACAAGCTTGAGTATCATCTCCTCTGACCCGACAACCGGATTGATCTCGAAGCCTGTCGCAAACTTGATATCCTCAATCGCGGTAACATCGCCCGGGTTTATCATGGCAATGGTCAGCTCACGCCCAAAACGGGAAATAGGAACGACAAGGTATTTGCCAGCAATATCGTTCGGGATAAGCTTGAGCACTGAATCATTAAGCTCCTGTGTTCTCAAGTCAATTGAATTAACACCAAAATGTTTTGAAAGTGCTTTGAGGAGCTCTCCCTCTTTGACATAACCGAGCTTGATGAGCGTCGTGCCAATGCGCGTACCGTTTTTTCTCTGGTCTTCGAGCGCGCTATCGAGCATTTCTTCAGTGATGACGCCTTCTTTAACGAGTATTTCGCCTAGTTTCATAGTTATATAGCTTTAAGTATAGACAATTGTATACAAAATAGATTTTTTGTCAAGAGGCAATTTCAGAATGCATGGTCCATATCGATTTTTTGTCACAAACACGTGCATTTCTTGCTGTTTTTGCTGAAAACACCGCTGGGTTGACAATAACTCATGAATCTTTTATAGTACTACATGATGGCGCTCTTCGTACTCCTCGCTGCGTTTCAGTCGTCACTCATACACGACTGGCAATACGTACAAACGCAACAACCAGATACGATACTGTCGGTCAATGAACAGATCATCCGCGAATGCCACGATGCGTGGACATCGCAGGACAAGTTCTTGCATTTCTCAGTGTCGACGGCCTTATCGGGATTTTCCTACTACTATCTCGTATCCCGCAGTGACACAGAAAACAGAACTGCCCGACTGTATTCCCTATCTCTCGGAGCCTTCGCTGGATTAGCAAAAGAAATCTACGATAGTAGAACAAGGGGATGTTTTTCCTGGAAAGATATTGTGTGGGATGGTGTCGGTCTGACCGTTGCTTTCCTTATGTTTATGCGCTAACCGCGCTGCTCACTTCCTGCACAACTTTGTTCCGTAATGCTGCTGTCAGTTCCGGGCGTACTACTGGATGGACAACATTCGTAAGCAATAGGATGATCACATCTTGTTCCGGGTCAGCAACAAACAGCGTGCCGGTAAATCCCGTGTGGGAAAAGGCGCGATCTGAGAGCACTCCATGATACGCATCCATAACCCAACCCAAGCCGCGTTTGTTTTGTGTGCCGGTCCAATCTCGTGTCATCATCTGTACAGTCTCCGCGCGTACAATGGTGCCGGCACAGTACTGGCGCGCGATCAAAAGTAAGTCAGACGCATTCGAGAACAAACCCGCATTCCCAGAAACGCCCTGAAAGCAGTAATGAGCATTGCCATCGTGAACCTCGCCTTTGATCACATGATCCCGCCACAAGACGTGCCCTATATCACCGAATCTTGCTGCGAGCTGTTTCTCGTGCTGATTGCCACGCTCGGTTGCAGCAACATTGCGCTGCTGGGTCGGACCAAAAAACATTTTGCGCGCGCCTATTTTTTCGTATATGTTCGTTCTGCAGTATTGATCAAGCGGCATGTGTGTGACCGCCTCGATGATCATGCCGAGCACAATATAGCCAAGGCATGAATATACGACGTGGTGACCACCTTTGTTTGTGTTCGCAAGAAACGGTATACGTTTCTCAGAAGGCAGTATGTATAGCGGAAACCATGCAGGCATTCCTGAGGTGTGCAGCAGTAACTCCTTGATGGTTTTCTCACCGTTAATACTTTTTTTAAATGCGGGCAAATACCTCTGCACTGTGTCACTCAAGTTCATGCGTTTTTCCTCACATAGCTGCATGACTGCAAGTGCAGTCGCGAGTGGCTTGGTCAGTGATGCGAGATCGAAAATCGTGTTTTTGTTGAGCTTCACCCTGCTCGGTTCAACCTGCGCATACCCATACGCGTGGAAAAAGAAAATCTCTTTCATACTCGCAACACAACATACACAGCCGGCGATGTTCCGTGTTGTTGTATAATCAACAAGGAGTGCGTCGAGCGATTTAAATGACATGTTCGGGTACGTGAATGTTCACCATCACATCGGTTAACTTCGTGAAACGGCTCGCCTTTAAGCCACGTCTCAACAAATCGACGCCACGCGGTATATACTGTTTGAAATGTAGTTTCTCTTTGTTCAAAGATAGATTCACAAAAGCGCCGAGTGCTTGCATGTTTCTTTGCAGACAGCTCAAATGATATAAATGCAGAAACTCCTTTTTCTTGATGTTGATGCGCTTTTTGTTGAGGCGTGATAGATAATACTCAATGAACGTGTGTTCAGTTGCACGTGAGATGTGTACATACGGATCGCGTAGCAGTGCTGCAAGGTCATAGGTAAACGGTCCGATGCGTGCAGACTGAAAATCGATTATCCGTATCTTACCTGCCTTCACATAAATGTTCTGAGATTGATAATCACGGTGCATGAGAAAATTGGTCCATGGTTTGGCGCAACGAATAAACTCATCGGCGAGACTGATAAAATCACTATTCACATTCCGCATTGTCTTCGCAGATACATTACACAGCCTGGACAGAAAATGCTTCTTGAAATACTCCTGCTCCCATTTCACATGCGCATGATCATACTTTTCTCGTACGGGAGCACCTTTCCAACCATCAAGCTGCAGCTTAATAAGTTCATCA
>DAOVBK010000170.1 GCA_030670605.1 Candidatus Stahliibacteriota bacterium | reverse complement strand
CTTTTTCTTTTCCAGTTCCTCGGCAAGGATTTCCTGAAACCGACGGTGGTTATACAGTTCTGTCAGACCGTCTCGGGCTGCCTGCTCCACTTCCTGTTCATGGTGAATAGCACGCTGCCAGGCGAATGATAACTGCGAGGCGAGAATATTCAGTGCCCGGGCACTCTCTTCAGTGAACTTCTTTGTCTGATGGTCCTCACACCAGAGCACGCCGAGCAGTTCTTCATCCAGCTGGACGGGCACGCCAATAAACGAAAGATTCTTTGTCCGCACGCCTTTCTTGAAAATAACAATACCACCTTTGTTCATATCTTCCTTTATTATAAATTTCCTATGGCGCGCGATGAGACCAACGAGTCCGTCGTCGAGCGGGAATTTCGTTTGTTTTTTGATATACGTTGATTCCAATATTTCGCCCGTACTGCGCAACTCATCAATCGCAGCAATCGTCACATCATTACACTCCATCACACTCCTGAACGAACTCACTGCATCTGCCAATATTTTCTTGAGACCGAGCTCCTTGTGCAACGCTTCCACGTGCTCAGCAATGAATCGAAGATACTTGGCATCCATACTTTTTTGTTCGTAGAGCTTAGGCATGGCGAGCAGAAACCCGGCAGTACGCGCGGCATCCTCGAACCTTTCACGATCCTTGTCACTGAAACGTCCTTCTATTCTGTCAGCAATAAGGATACCCTCTACCGTATCGAGGACGGTGACTGGAGCGATCATCACCGATGAAACCGCAACCTCGCCTTTGTAGTAACCTAATTCCTCCGGGTTTTGTACGAATTCTTTAATGAGCACCGCTTTACCTGCGGAGATTACCTGTCGGTACATTCCTGATTGTGCGCTCACGACTGTCTCTTTCTTGAAGAGCTCAGACTGTGAAAAACCCTGGATAAGTGTTAGATACGTGTTGTATGAGGAAAAAATGGCAGTCGTATGACTGTCAAAGATGTTGTGAACCAATTGTATGAAAAAGAGCAGCGGACGTTCAATACCATGATGACTGTCAATGTTTTTTACCGAGGTCACGATATTCTTATGGTCAAAATTCGCAGGACCAAAAAACTCATCCCGTGATTCATACTTAACGAGTGACTTTTTCAAAAACTCTTCATTCTCAACATGCTTGCGTGCGATAAAACCGAAAATAACCGCTGCAACGGCAAGAATTACAAGGGGCATAAGAACCACACTATGACTGAATAACGCAGAGAGAATCTCGGCAGCAACAAGACTGAGCGCAATAATCCAGTAGTTGTTTGAATGTTCTTTATAGGCGATGACCGGCAACACGGCGAGGTACAATGGAAAGAGCGGAGAACCACTTCCACCAGTGAGCTGGACTCCTGCATTTACCCCAAGCGCGAGCACGATCGAGTGAATGAATGTTACTTTGCCTACCTGAGAGTAGTATATGCAGTAGATGATAATGATACCAAGAAAGATAAAGAAGAATGGTGATGACAAATCCTGTTGAAGGAACCCGAGGCTGCTTATGACACCGTAGATAATGGAGATAATATAGAAAATCGTTATTCCCATTCTATTGTCGACGGCGGTTTTGACGTGATATCATAGACGACACGGTTAATGCCGTGCACCTCATTAGTTATCCGGCGTGAGACGTGTGCGAGAAAATCCTGCGGCAGCCGCACCCAGTCCGCGGTCATACCGTCTTCACTCGTCACCGCCCGAATCGCACATACCGAATCATACGTACGTTTATCGCCCATCACACCAACACTGCCAAGCGGAAGTAGTACGGCAAATATTTGCCAGATATCACGATATTTCTTGAGGGTACGTGCCTCTTCGCGAATAATATGGTCGGCGTCTCTCAAAATGCGCAGCCGTTGTTCGGTTACCGGTCCAACAATCCGTACGGCAAGACCAGGACCTGGGAATGGTTTTCGCTCAATGAATGATGACGGCAGTTTAAGCACACGAGCTATGTCTCGTACTTCATCTTTGAACAACATTCGTAAGGGTTCGATAATCTTAAGATTCATCTTTCGCGGCAATCCACCGACGTTGTGATGGCTTTTGATAACGGCAGACGGTACAACACCTTTGCCTGATTCAATGACATCAGGATAGAGCGTACCCTGTACGAGATACTCCACCTCTTTTACCTTCTTGGCCTCGGTTTCGAAGATCGTAATGAATGCACGTCCGATGATTTTCCGTTTCTGCTCGGGATTCTTCACGCCGCGCAGTTGCTTGAGGAATGCTTTCTTCGCATCGATAATCCGTAAGTTGAGGCGCCGGCTCAGTGCTGTGCGCACCTCTTCTTTCTCACGGAGCCTCAGCAATCCATTGTCGACAAAAACGCCGTACAGATTCCTGCCGATCGCTTTCGTCGTTATTGCCGCAGCAACCGTGGAATCAATACCGCCGCTAATAGCACATAACACCTTTTCCGTTCCCACGGTATCGCGTATGCGGCGAACTTCCTGAGCAACAAAGGTACGCATGGACCACGTCTTCTGTGCCTTGCATATTCTCGTAAGGAAGTTATTGATGATTCTTCTTCCATATTGCGTATGCCGGACTTCTGGATGGAACTGTAGACCATATATGTTGCCGAACTGCACAGCCGCAATCGCCGTCGTATCAGTCGACGCAATAGTGCGTGCGGCACGTGGCATCTTTGCCACGCGATCGCCATGACTCATCCAGACCGAGAATGTCCGTGGCAATCCAACAAAAAGCGGGCTCTGCTTCACTGTAACCGCGGCACGCCCGTATTCCCGCTTGGCACTGTGTTTCACTATACCACCATGCAACTGCACCGCGAGTTGCATGCCATAACATATACCAAGTACTGGTACGTGCAATGCAAAAAAGTGTCTGAAACGGCGTGGATCAGTTTTGTAGACACTACCAGGACCACCGGAAAGAATAAGACCTTCGAGTTTATCAACCGGTATATCATGTGGAAGACTGTAGCAACTAAAGATTTCTGAATAGACTCTACATTCACGGATGCGACGTGCAATGAGTTGAGTGTACTGGGAACCAAAATCAATGACTGCGATCATATGATTGCTACAGATGTTGTGTTATCGCTGAGTTTCTAAAATTACCTAAAGCCTCAGGTAACATCAAAACCTATTGTTTGATTCTTTCCAGTGCTTTCCGGGAAAGATGTGCTAATGTTTTGTCCTGGGAATGCGTGAATTCCTCAAAGTATGACTTTGTCTTCTGGGCATCGAAGCGCAACAACACTGCTATTGCCATCTCTTTGAGATCTTTTGCCGCAGGATCCTGGCGATTTTCAAGGGTATTGAGATAATCGACGACCGGGTCCATCGCCTCAGGAACATTCTTTTCTTTGATGATCATGAGCAGCTCTGCGTGGACTGTTTCACCTCGTCCCTTGAATAACCGCAGCAGACTCGTGACCTGTTCTTTGCTGATTCTCTTGCGCAAACCCTTGAGTGCTTCTGTCCGTATTTCCACCGATGCATCATCGAGCGCCTTAAGAAGACCATCATCATACTCCAATTGGGCAAACGCCATGACCACAGCTAATCGAACACGGTCATCAGTATCTTCAAGATAAAGGGTGAGGTCCGTAACGACACTGCGGTCACCAATGTCGCCGAGAATCGAAATAATGCTTCTGCGGAGGTACCACTCAGCACCATCGAGATGCTCGAGGAGCATACCTATACTGTCTTTGCCTATCCGTTTGAGAATATCAACGAGCTTTTGCCGGAGAGCAGGGTTCTCAGCTTCTTTCAAGGTAAGCAGTGCCTCTGAGACCGCATCCTTGCCAAACGGAACAATAGCGGCACGCACGTCAGGATATATACCACTATCCCACAAGAAGGAGAAAAGGGTTGGCAACACGGCAGGATTATTGGTGCTCCCGAAAAACCGTACAATCTTACGCTTGAACTGGGCAGGAAGCCCGCCCCGTCCGAGAATCTTCGTAAACGGCTCAAGTAACAATGAACACAAATTCTTCTGTTCTGCTTCTTTACTCAATTTGTAGAGCCCAACCAGATAGTCGATGGCTTTGGCAATAACCTCGGTCACTGCTTCCTGGCTGAACGCCATTGTGATACGTAATACGACATCCTTCGCCTGGTCGAAGTTCCGATGTTCAACAAACGTGCTCGCGAGACTGATGAGTGATTTCAACCCCTCTTGTCGAACATGCGGGTTCTGTGATTCGAGCATACTGTAGTGCGACTTCAGTGTGGCACGGAGGTCATCTTTCGACACAGAGCCTTCGAGCTTGTCCCGCAATTCACCAACGAGCACGCCGAATTCCGAGAAGTACGTGTTTAGTTCTGGTATTTCCTCTTG
>DAOVBK010000150.1 GCA_030670605.1 Candidatus Stahliibacteriota bacterium | reverse complement strand
TTTATCGCTGATGGTGACGGCGGTTTGCGCATCGTTGACATTAGTTCACCATCAAAACCCTGTGAAGTGGGTTACTGTTTGTTACCCTGCGCGTGCGATGTTTTTGTGGTCGCCTCGTATGCGTACGTTGTCGCTGAAGGTCTTGAGATTATCGACATCGAAACGCCGGCACATCCTCGCAAGGTAGGTTACTGGGATTCGCCCGGGGTAATCCATGATGTTTTTGTGGCACCTCCGTATGTATACACGGCAGATGATTGGGGCGGGTTGAGGATCATCGATATCTCAGAGCCAACAGAACCGCACGAGGTTGGACACTATAAGACGCAAGGGTACGCCTGGGCAATCTGTGTGACCAATACATATGCCTATGTCGCTGCTGACCATGCAGGTCTTCGTATCTTAGATATTTCAGAGCCATCGCAACCGCGTGAAATTGGCTATCATGAAACACCGGATGACGCCGTGAACGTTGCCGTCCTGGGTGATCATATTCTTGTCACTGACTTGCGCTATGGTCTGCGAGTATATAGAAAAGACTGAGTATTGTCGATAGTACTACAAAAAATGACGATGGCGGCGTGTCATCAATAGTGAAGGAATAGCGAGACTCGTCTCGCGCGTAATGGTCTATGGCGTATTGCTTGTAGCGGATGGTTAACAATGCAACAATGCAGCTATCAAACTATACAACGAAACTGTGTGTCTCTGCATCACGTCCCCTGGTAACGATGTCATGGTGCATTAACTGCAGTCGATTGACAACGACCGGAAAATACTTAGAATAATCAGCAGAGGTTATCCGTAGTATGCAGTCATGGCAGGGTAAACATATCAACGTGCTCATTCTGCACTCACGAGCAGGCATTGCACAACAGATCTGGCTCGCATGTGATCACGGCGCCCTGCTCGTTGATGCTGGCGATGGAACACTGAGAGACATCATCAATAATGGTTTGGATCTGAAAACACTCCACAGTATTGTTTTCACACATGGACATTTTGACCACATCAGTGGTCTGTATGCGCTCCTCGGGTTTATGAGAATGGTAGGCAGGAAGGACATGCTTTATGCCTATGCACCGCAGGGTTGTGTTGAAGTTTCACCGATCATTAATCGTTTCACCAGTGAGTATGCTGATTCCTTACCGTTTGAAATTCAGTACAGAGAGATCGGTGTCGAACAGACATTTAATGTTGCGGGGATGAGCGTACACTCCTGTTCTGTGGTGCATTGCGGAAGTATCGAAGGTCGAGACGTGCTGGAGCGAATTCCGGCAATGGGATACCGTATTTCGTATCAAGGAGAGATTGTTGCTATTACTGGTGATACCGGACTTTGCTATGCGGTAAAGCAGCTCGTCAACGGAGCCGACCTCGCAATAATAGAGGCGGTGTACGAGAACACCGAAGACATGACCGAAGAAATGCTGCAGAAGGTCCATTTGTCTGTGGATGAAGCGGTCGAAATTGGTACGCTCGCCAAGCAGTATATCCTCATCCATCAGGGCACATGGTACAAAGAATAGTATGAATTGCCCAATATTTCATGCACGTATCATGATACGGGCGGTTTGACACATAAAACTTGACATGTCCAGAACTGTCATTATAATATAGCTGTCAGTTTGTTGTGGCTGCGTGATTGGTCATAAACATGATGGGAGGAACCAGGAAACAATGACGGCGCGTATAGGCGAGCTGCTGGTTAGAGGGGGTTTTACTACTGACGACCACATTAATGAGGCGCTCCAGATGCAAAAAAAGAAGAAGAAAAAGATTGGAGGAATTCTGGTCGAACTCGGTTATGTGGATACCGATGACCTTGACCGGATGCTGAGCGAACAAGCGGCAATGCGGAATGGACTCAAGTTCCGGCATTGGCCATTTATTCCATAGTGATCCGATGTAGGCTCCTCTAAGACGGCGATTTCACATTATCAACCAACGAACACACACTTTCATAAGGGTAGTGTAGTATAGTGCTTCAGGTAAGAGCCATTCTGCTGTTGATCAAAACAGCTGTACGGTGCGAGACATCAAGTATTCGTCACACAGCTCACAACCCGGCCTACGTAACGTTCTGTCTCTGAAATTGTAAACAATCACTTGACAAATTGAAAAATGTGTATAGGATTAAGTATAGAAAGCGCCATACGGAGAGCACCATGATCAAGCATGAGAATGAAAAGGAACGTTTACGCCATCAGCTAAAAGAGCTACAGCGTCGTGTTAACAGTTTGGAGACGCTCATTGACAAACGTAAGCAGACCGAGGTGGTGCAGCTTGACATGCTCAAAGAGTATTTTGGCATACTACAGGAACTGCCGGATATTGTCTATAAAATCGACCCAGATGGTCACTTCACCTATGTTAATAAATCAGTAAAGATTTTGGGTTATGAACCTGAAGAGTTGATTGGAAAACATTTCAGCACGATCGTTCATCCTGATGATACAAAGTCATTTAGCAGGGCATACGTGTTACCGCAGTTCAAGGGTATGATGACCGGGTACAAGAATTCACCAAAGCTGTTTGATGAACGGCGAACAGGAATCCGACAGACGAAAAACCTCACGATTCGCATGGTGTCAAAGAATAAGAAAGATGAAGTCGTTGGCACCCTCGTGTTCGTCGGTGAGGTGAGTGCTGCCGGTCACTACGGAACTGATATGAGCAAAGAGCAGAAAAGGTTTCTCGGTACGCTCGGTATCATACGCGATATCACCGATCGCAAGCAGATGGAAGAGGTAATCAGAGAGAGCGAAAAGAAATACAAAACGCTCACTGACAATCTCAATGGTGGCGTCTATCGGAATACTGCCGATGAAAAGGGTAGGTTTATTGAAGCGAACCCCGCGATTATTACGATGTTTGGTTATGACAGCAGAGAGGAGTTCCTCAAAATTGCCGTTGCTAACCTCTATCTTAACCCCGAAGGCAGAAAATCATTCAGTGAGAAAATTAAGAAATACGGATTCGTCAAGAACGAAGAGCTTCAATTGAAAAAGAAAGACGGTACACCGTTTTTTGGTTCAGTTTCTGCGGTCGCTATCAGAGATGAGAACGGCGACGTTCTTTACTATGATGGCATTGTTGAGGATATAACTGATCGTCGCAGGATGGAAGAAGCATTGCGCGAACAGCAAGAACGGGCACAGCGGTATCTCGATATGGCTGGTGTTATGCTTGTTGTCATTGGCGCAGACCAGAGGGTTGGATCAATAAATCAAAAAGGGTGTGAACTCCTTGGCTGTTCTGAGCAGGAGATTGTTGGTAAGAATTGGTTTGATAACTTCGTTCCTGAAGAACAGCGCGATGCTATTCGCCGGCTTTTTGAGAAATTGATACACCGTGAGAAAAAACCTGATTCACACTACGAGAATTTCGTCCTCACGCGCGACGGTAAGAAACGGATGGTACTGTGGCATACTACACTGCTCGTTGACGATGCGGGCACAGTTACCGGTACCCTCAGTTCTGGAGAAGATATCACTGAGCGTATTGAAGCCGAAAAGGCGCTGCGCGAGAGCGAGGAGAAGTTCAGGCTCTTGTTTGAAAACGCAAAAGATGCCATCCTGTGGGCAGATGCGATGACCGGTGTTATTATCAACTGTAACAAATCTGCCGAGGTTCTTTTTGAAACAAAAAAGGAGGAACTCATCGGCATGCATCAAGCATCAGTTCACCCACCGGACAAAGCAGAGTATTACACATCTATGTTTCAGAAGCACATTGATCAGAATGGTTTTGCTGATGACGAAGCAGAAATAATTACCAGATCAGGGAAGATACGTCAGGTCACAATAACTGCATCAGTTACTATTGTGGAAGGGAGACCTATTATCCAGGGTATCTTCCATGATATTACTGAGCGGAAACGGGCTGAAGATGAACTGAAGGTTATGGCAACAACTGATGCACTGACCAATGTGCCAAACCGTGGCACTGGTTTGTTGCTCTTTGGGAAACAGCTCCAGATGGCAAAGCGTAACAACATGAAGCTCAGCGTGTGTTATATCGATTTCAATGACCTGAAAGGTATCAATGATACCTACGGACACCAAGAGGGAGATGAAGCGCTCAAGCGTGTTGCCAACTACCTGAAAGAGGTCCTCAGGGCAATCGATATCGTATGCAGGCTCGGTGGTGATGAGTTTCTTATTGTCCTACCCCAGTGTCCTCTCGAGAATGCACGTTCGGTATGGCAGCGTATCGCTAACCACATTCAGCAATTCAATGAATCAGGGATTAAACCCTATAAAATCAGTCTCAGTCACGGATTTGCCGAGTTTGACCCTGCAGACGAGAAAACCGTAGATCAGCTCATTGCCGTGGCTGACCAAGAAATGTATAAGGACAAGCAGACCGTCGAATCCAAAAAACCTCAAAAATAGGGCACTTTGTCAGATATATTCAAGAGTCGGCCCGTAGAAATTGGCACTTGACATCTGCTAAAAACCAACTATAATTAAGTGTCATAAAGCTGTATTTGTACAGTGGGGGTATGGGTGCACAGATTATACTGGTGGGAGGAACACAACTGAGAGGAAGGGGAAGACCTTCTTCACATGTTCCCTTTGTGGCTGAACCAACATACCCCACAAAAAAGTCAGACAGAGCGATAGACTGGTTCATATGTTGTATTGATATTGCGTGAGGTAACGGGAGAAGGACAAAAGTCCGATAAATGTGGAGTTTTCTGTAGAACGACAAAGAGTATCAATGTATAGCACAGTGCAC
>DAOVBK010000074.1 GCA_030670605.1 Candidatus Stahliibacteriota bacterium | reverse complement strand
AACGGGCAGACGTTGCTGTTTGTACTCTTCGTGAAAACAGCGCGGTGGCGACAGTCGCACACGCACGTGAGATTGCCGAGACACAAGGCCATGGTTTCGTGATCATTGATACGGCAGGACGGTTACATATTGAAGAGGATTTGATTGATGAGCTGAAGGAGATTAATCGCGCTGTTACGCCGGATTACACAATACTCGTGGCGGACGGCATGAGCGGGCAGGATGCGGTCAACCAGGCAGTAGCATTCAATGAGAAAATCGGTGTGGACGGCGCAGTTCTAACAAAAATGGATGGTGATGCACGTGGTGGTGCGGCATTGTCGATTCGATGGGCGGCTGATGTGCCGATACTGTTCGTCGGAACGAGTGAGAATCTTGATGGTATAGAGCAATTCTATCCAGACCGTGTCGCACAGCGTATCCTCGGGATGGGTGATTTGGCAACGCTTGTTGACCGGGTAAAGGGCATAGAACAGGAGATTGACCAGCAAAAGTTACGTCAGAAAGTCGTTGATGGTGATTTGAATTTCGAAGATTTTCTTGAGCAGATGAGGGCGGTTAAGAAAATGGGCTCACTTGGAAAACTTGCTGCAATGATACCCGGTGTCAAAGAAAGTGATGTTGATGAGGATGAGCTTCGCAAGGTGGAAGCAATGATCAATTCGATGACACAAAAAGAGCGGCTCAAGCCACATATCATTGATGGCTTCAGGAAACGGCGCATCGCCGCAGGGAGCGGCACAACAGTCAGAGATGTAAACCAGCTGTTGAAACAGTTCTTCTACACGCGTGATCTGCTCAAGAAAATGGGAAAGGGGAAATTGAAAGGGAATATTCCCTTCAAACTCTAAACTCTAAACCCCAAACTCTAAGGAAATTCCAAGTTACAAATGTCAAAAGCCAAATGAAGTCCAAAGCCACAATTCCAAAAAAATCATAGTATTAACTATGTTTCCTCCCTCTATGGAGGGGGAGGATAAAGGTGGGGGTGTTTTATTTTGTGATTTGGGGCTTGGAACTTGCTTGGGGTTTAGTATTTCGTGCTCGTGAGAGGATTATCATACGAATACGATTCACGATGAACGAATACGTATTTAGAGTTTGAAAGATTAAGGGGGAGCTAGGCTCCCCCTGAGGTAGGTAGGTAGGTAGGTGTGTATGTATGTAAAATTCTTTAATCGTCCACAAGTACGAAGTAATGCCTGACCTTCCACGCCTCGCTCAATAGCGTGTAGTATCCGTCATACCCATTAGCATCGGGGTCAGCAAAGAATTCATATCTGACAAAAGTTGTGTTATGCCATGCTGCCCAGTTGTCGTCAGTAGAACCTGCGCCATCATCGTCAAAGCGGAACTGCGCTGAAAGACCGATGTTCGATGATGTCGCAATATCAATTTCAGCCCATTCTGTTAACGTACTTACATCAAAATCGTATGCATACCATGTTTCTTCCCAGTTCCACTTCAAGGAACCGAGTACATGAGCTGTGTCGGGAATCGTGACAATGTTATGGAAGTATATGAGGGCACGTGTCTCACCGATCAACCACGCATCCATCCCTGTCGGGATGCTATCTTGATACTGCGGGTCCCAGATATCTGGCGTGAACATGATAAGGTAGAGCAGTGAGTCAATAGTGATACCCATGCTGTCCAATGGAAACTTCCACGCAAATTGGTAGTACAGTGAATCATCGCCTTCAGGCAGATCAAAGGTAAAAGGTCCTGTCCAGCCAAATGGCGGTGCAAGCATTTGTGGGGATTTGTTTCCGCCTTCACCTGCGTCAGCAGCCATCATCCGTGTCATATTAAGACCAACGATAAGGTTTTCTGCCTGGCGTAGTTCATCCACATCAACCTCGTCGCTGCTGCATGATGTAAAGCCAGCGATGAGGAGCAGTAAGAACGAAAAGACAAGTGTTTTCTTGAGCATAATACCTCCAATAGACTTAAGTCTAAGTACATTATAATAAAAATGATCGGTTTGTCAACCCCTTTGTTCAACCCTTGACAATGAACGTTTTTCCACTATAATGACAACTTATGAGAACGACGCAGACAGAAATGCCGAAAGGAGTGTGGGGATGATGCGGCTCATTTACGACGTTATTCCTGCGATTCTTTCCTCTTACCAGGGGGTGAAGCTCACCTGAAGTTTTCATATTTGTTGCACAAGGCGCCGTGGGCTTCAACCCGCGGCGTTTTCTTTTTTGTACCAAAAAAGTCGATGGCAGTGATGCACGTGTCGATTACAGTGATAAAGCAAATATCACTGTAATCATATGGATATCACCGTTCCGTCCCAAAAGGACGACTCCGTTCGCGCGGGAACGTGAGTTCCTGCGGAAGAATCTCCGCAGAGTCACGTTGACTCTACGGGAGTCTACGGACCGCGCCTATAAGGCGGGATAATCGAAGAGATTTTCATGGTGAAAATCTCTAAAGAGGAGGTTTATGAAGCACGCAGTACAATGTGAAGGTCTGAAAAAGATCTTTAAGAAGAAAAAAGAGGTGCGAGCGCTCGATGGTGTGACCTTTTCAATCCCAACGCATGAGATTTTTGGTATCGTCGGTCCGAATGGGTCTGGCAAGAGCACGCTCGTTCGTATACTCTCGACATTGCTCATTCCTGATTACGGTTATGCACGTGTGTTCGGTTACGATGTCGTACGCGAATACGGAAAGGTGCGCCCGCTCATCAATCGTGTGAGTGCCGATGCAGCGTTTTTCAAGGGAATTTCTGCATGGGAGAACCTGCGTTATGCAGCGCGGTTGTATGGTATGGGAAGCCGGGATGCAAAACAACGTGTACTGAAGATTCTGCCTAAGCTTGGTTTCAGTGAATCACGATTCTACGAGCCACTTGAGGACCTTTCGCGTGGCATGCAACAGAAGGTAGCGATTGCTCGGGCTTTTTTCACCTCGCCCATGTTGCTTCTGCTTGATGAACCAACAACTGGCTTGGACCCGCGTTCAAAGCGTGATGTGCAACGGTTCGTGCGGGCCTCCGTGTCAGACAATGGATTGACTGTGGTTCTGACGACTCATGATATGCACGAGGCACAATCGCTTTGTGACCGTGTTGCCATCATTATGAATGGTCGCTTTGTCGCTGTCGGCAGCCCGCACGAGCTCGTACGCAAATACCGTGAATCAAATCTTGAGGATGTTTTTCTCAAGGTATCTGGCCATGAATGGCAGGAGGTAGAGTATGAAGCTTAGAGCACATGCATACGGCTCGATCGCATTTATCGAACGGAATTTTGCTCTTATTAAACGGTATGCAGGCTGGGAGCTCGTCTTTCTCTCCTACAATATCGTAAACGCTCTCGCAATCGGTCTCATCGGTGCGACAACCGGAAAAGAGATGATGCTCTATCTTATTGTTGGCGCAATGGTATGGGGTTTTCTATCGATCCTCTTCCATGAGATATCCGAATCAATCGCCTGGGAGCGATGGGAAGGTACTATTGAGTACACCTTTATGGCACCGATACACCGCTTCACACATCTTACTGGTAATTGTCTTCACGCGGTTGCCTACGGCGTCGTGCGTAGTACTCTGATATTGATTGTTGTCGTTTTCTTTTTCAACATATCAATACACAATGCAAACCTGCTCGGGCTGGTCATTATACTGATTGTATCCGGTTTGTCGTTTGTCGGACTCGGCCTCGTTGCTGCGATATTACCGCTCTTGTCGACCGAGAAGGGTGTCTATGCGACACACATCTTTGAGGCGGTGCTTCTTTTGATATCAGGAGTCTACTACGAGATTGATGTATTGCCCGCGTGGATCCGTCCACTGAGTTACATTTCGCCGGCTACGTACACGTTGCGTGCCATGCGCGCGGCGCTTCTCGAAGGAGCGAGCATGCAGCAACTGCTTCCGACGATTCTTTTGTTGCTTGGTGTTGGTTTTATTCTCGTCCCGCTCGGCATGTTCATATTCAGAGAAGCAGAGTATTACGCCAAGAAAACAGGAAAGCTGAAGCGGTCCGGCTAAATGCGAATATTGACAACTCACCGACAGTTCGTATGATTACACCGATACTAAACCGACCGAAAGAGGAGGTAGTATGGGTCCCTTTTACACCCCGTGGCTGACCTTTTTTGCATGGATTGTCGCAGCATGCTGTGTCATATTCAGCATTGTGTGGGCAGTGTGGATTTTCAAACCAAAGGATGACGATGAGTGATTCAGTGGTCTATGCGATCATAGTCATTGCCTATCTTGCGCTCTTGATGCTGGTTGGATTGATTACTGGACGGAGAACCAAAAGTGTTGAGGATTTCTATATTGGCGGACGGAAGATCGGACCCTGGGTAACGGCACTGTCATTTGTTGCAGCGTATTTTAGCTCGGTTGTCATTGTTGGCGGCGGCGGTTTCGGTTACCTGTACGGCATGGCGACACTGTGGATTGGTGCGATCAACGTACTCATTGGGTGCACCGTATGCTGGATTGTCCTTGGCCCCCGTATCAGAAAATTCACGAAGCGACTTAATACCATGACCATACCCGGATTCATTGGTGAGCGTTATGGTTCACGATTTGCACTGGTTTTCTCGGCGCTCGTCATCGTCATTTTCATGGTGTTCTACAATGTGAGTATACTCAAAGGCATGGGTCACATATTCGAGGTTCTCATGAACATCCCCTATGTCTATGGCATACTGTTAGCAGGTGTTATCATTCTCTTCTATGTGTCGATTGGCGGTTATCTTGCCGTCGTGTGGACCAGTTTCCTGCAGGCATGGGTCATGGGTATTGGTCTGATCGTCTTGACCGTATTCTCGGTACGGGCAATTGGTGGCGTGAGTGCTGCCAATCAGTCGCTCCTCGCGATTGATCCTGGATTGGTGTACACGCCTGGCATATGGGGATGGCCTGGATTGATTTCCTTTGCCTTGATCGTGAGTTTTGGTGTCTGGGGCATGCCTCAGCTCGTTGTGCGATTCTATTCACTCAAGAACCTGCGCGTTCTCAAGATCGGGACGGTTGTTGCGACGATAGGAACGTGCATGGCGCTTCTGCCCTATTTCAACGGCGCGATTGCCCGTGTACTCCTGCCCGGTCTCGAAAACCCTGACCTCGCTATTCCGATGCTCGCGAAGACGGTGCTGTCGCCGTTTGGTTCTGCGGTCGTCCTCGCCGCAGTCATTGCTGCAGGCATGTCAACATTTTCATCTGTGCTCATTATTCTGTCAGGCTCGATGATACAGGATATTATCAAGAGCGGCTTTCGCAAAGAAATCGGCCGAGGCAAGAGCCTTTTCTACGGTAAGATAAGCAGCATTGTTATAGGTATTGTTTCGCTCGTCATCGCATTCAGGCCACCCGCCCTTGTGCTTACGCTGACCGCGTTTGCCTGGGCCGTGATTGCCTCAACAACACTGTGGCCCTTGCTTTTTGGCATATACTGGAAGCGGGCAACAAAGACCGGGTGCGTGTGTGCTATGATCGCCGGGTGTGGTACAGCACTCGTCTGGATCGCGGTTGGTAAGCCGCTCGGCATTCACGGATTCATTCCGGGTATCATCGTCGGATTCATCGTGATGGTCATTGTTAGTTACATCACACCACCTTTCCCAGAGCAACACATCAAGAAGATCTGGGGTTGATTCTCCCCGTATACTACACCGTTGTTACACAATCGCCAGCGTACCAATTCTCATGTTTTATCATTTTGTTAATTAACAAAATGATAAAACGATAAAGCACAACAAGAATCCATCTTATTGACAGAGATTGTATAGTTACTATGATACGGGTATGGGCCGCCGAGCCCGGTTTCGTATTGCGCACTAGCTGAAAAAGAAAATTCTCAAAAAATTCGGGAGTCGCATCCTCGGGATTGCCATTTGCGGTTCTGTCGCAAAGAATGAAGATAGAACGTATTCTGATCTTGGAATGTTCGTCGCAACAAAGCGTAAACTTGCAGCAAGCGAAGTCCGGTATGTGTACAAGGGTATGACGGTCGAGGGTTCCTATATCTCCGCGCGAGTCATGCTGCGGCAAGCACGGCGTGTTACGCCCAATCGGGCGATTGAAGCTCATTTCTACCGGAACTACGCGGTTTTGTATGAAAAGAATGCGTGGTTTAGGAAACTGCAGCGTGCAGTCCAGGCGCAAGACCCACAGGCGTTTAAGAAGGCAATCAGGAAGTGCATGGCGTGGCTTCACGAACTCATGGGTAAGATCAAGAATGCATTCCTGTACCACGATGACCATCTCTTTCTGTGGCTGACGACGTTCTTCGGGTGGGAGTCGATTGTGCTGTTGGGCCTCATGAACCGTTATTACTACAAGAGCGAACGTATCATATTTGATGAAGTGCTCTCGCTTCCGCTGTTTCCCCGTGATTATAGGAAACTACTTGGTATTGTCTTTCGTTTTACACCGGCTGGTCGTGATACCGTGTATAAAGGAGCGAGGACGCTGTATCGGGAACTGAGACGACTCGCGCGAGCGCGTGGTGTTGTACTCACTGACAGAAAACTCCGGGTGTAAGCCGTAACTTGACATCATTATTTTTATTACTATACTTTACATCATGCTGAGTGTCATTTTCGTACTTTTTTGTGCGCACAACAGCGTGTTCCTGCTGCCCAATGATGCTGTGGAAGTCAAAATATGGCGTCAGGAAGATTTGAGTGGGTGGTATATCATCGATGCAGATACTAATTTGAATATCCCACTCTTGGGGAAATTAACAGTACACGAGATTGCAACTGATTCGCTGTATGTATACTTAATCAATGCATTCGAGAGCTACTATGCTGACGTTGTCGTTGAAATCAACTTCTATTATAGAATTAACGTATTTGGAGAAGTGATGAAACCAGGTCACTATTATGTGAAACATGGGGACAATCTTACCAATTTGCTTGCGCAGGCGGGTGGGCCGACTGAGGACGGCACACTCGGCGGCATTCGTATACTCAATATCGGCTCAGAGCGCACTGTCGACTTTGAGCGAATAATGAAGAACGGAAGAGATATGGACCAACTCTTTTTGCAGCCGGGTGACATTGTTATTGTGCCGAGGCGTTTTATGGCTGCCTTTCAGGAATGGACAGTGTTCCTCAGTGTTGGAACATTGCTTCTTCAAATCTATTTGGTCGCCTCCCAGTGAAACAGGAACATACCCTAACAGATTATATCAACATCATACGAGAACAGTTCCGACCGA
>DAOVBK010000184.1 GCA_030670605.1 Candidatus Stahliibacteriota bacterium | reverse complement strand
AATTATATACTTGTTCGGAAAAATACCCACACAGACCAGAACCGCATGGTACAGCCTCAAATCCGATACCAAATTCGTCCCATAATCACCACCATATCCTAAATCAGTCAAGATTGAATCCATATTCTGTCCTGGCGCAGGTGTTGGATCAGGATTCCAGAGATAATAATCCTTCTTCCCTACTACGATATCAACACCAAGGGTATCTATATAGTCATCTGCAGTAACAATTAAATCAAAATTTACAATATGTCCATATGGTGTTGAGGCTGATGCTGAAATAATGAATGGATCACTGATATTGGTCTCCTCAGAATCAGGCAATATTTCTCCATAAAACCCTGAGGAATCACTTACTGTAATGTAGACATCATCAGTTTTTAATGTTCCGCGCGCGTTTGCTGCTGCAAGGAGCCCTGCATTAAGAAGTGTAATCACAAAATCAGCGGTCTCTCCAGGATCTAAGCTTCCATTATTACCATCAAGAATCTGATAATCGCTCACAAATAAACATGGTGCATTTGCTGGTGGAGAACCTCCAACCGCATCCACATCAAATCCTGCATGTATGCCACTTGAGGCACTACCATCATCAACAATTTTTACATACCGTGCCCGAGTCAATCCAGCTGTAGATAAATCAAAACTTGCGGTGCCTGTAGCACTACCACAAGAATACCATGGACCATCCCAATTATCACTAACAAAAACTTCATAACCTTCAGCAATATAATCATTGCCTTCATAAACAGTAATATCGTCACCAGGTGTATTACCGATCGGCGAGTGCGAACCCATATCCAGAACGACATAACCGCTCTGGCCTAGCGAGAAGAATGCACCATCGCCAGGTCCGAGTGCTGCCCGCGGCCGTGTTATGTTTGATTGTTCGGCATGGTTCGCATAACGACATAATACAACCCTAAAGGCATAAAGATACGTAGTATCACGAGCAAGAAGGACATCGCTAATTGATACACTTCCTGTAGCTGGTACGCTTACGTTACTAATTACTTTCGGGCTGTAGCCGTTTGCTGAAATCCTCAGATCATACGTTCCTGCTTCAATCATCTTATGGAAGTCACCGAGTTCCGGGTCGTTGTATATGTCAACTCTGTCTGGATTCATGAATTCAATTCTAGCATGCAGCGGTGAATTGTTCACTGAATCTTTGACCACACCTTCAATGCCCCACGCCGCACGCTCGCATACACCCAGTAATGCGTCTCGATTATTAGCACAAATCTGGTCGATTGATGAGGAACTTGAGGGCTCTAGATTTTCAATAGTCCAGGCAAGGGCACCGCTCACGCCGAATGTGTAATCCTGCAGACAACCAGTAACCTGATACCAATCATAGCCATTGGTCACGGTCAGACCAGATGAATCCGCATATATCTGAGAAAGTGCAATAATGTGTTGGCTATCTGGTGGGTCAGCATAGTGATAATCCCATGGGTAGTTCACATACTGAGCTACAGAATGATAATTGTACTCTAAAGCAATATCATTTTCCGCGAGATGTTGCATCATTATCTTATTCTCTATCTGGGATGACGGACTTGGACTACCACCCCAACCGTCCCAGAAATAGCCATAATCTCGATTCAGGTCAACATTGTTTGCGTTTCTTCTTGTATTAGCCACTTTCCCATCGGGGTTTATCGTCGGCAGTACCCAGATTTCATTGCCGTCTACTAAAGCTTGAACCTGAGTATCAGTAGCATAGTTTGTCAGTAAGTGTCTCAGGAAGTAGAGTGTGATTTCAGTACCAATATGTTCATCACCGTGCATGTTCGCTGGCAAGCGGATTTCAGGCTCATGTTCTTCAATCTGTGGATTATCGGTTACCCTCATTGCCCAGATTGCGCGGTTCTGAACACTGTAGCCAATGGTATCGAGCCGGCAGATTTCCGGATAGTCAGTTGCAAATGAATCTAGTACATCATAGACTTGATCATAGGTATGGTAGAATCCTCTGTCGAATATATCATCTTTGTATGCTTGGTAGTCTTCAATAATGACTTCGACTTCGTAACCTGCAGCCATCAGGGCAGCCTGTTCGCTATCGCTAACTAATGCCTTGGCATAATCATCACCAGCGTCAAGGATTGTTATGTCGAATTCGCTTAGTCTGTATACATGATCATGATCGGGAAGATTCACAATCACGAGCCGCGTTGTCTCATGTGCACGGATAACACTACACAAAAGGAATACCAATAAGAGGACTGCGATTTTTTTCATCGTTACTTCTTGGCTAACTATGTCATTGTGAAGTCTGCCGCAACGCACGGCATGGTAGACTTCCTCCCTCACATATTCTTTAAAAGTGTGCCTTCTACTTCACGAGCAGTAGTTTTTCCTGAAATCTTTGATTTGATTCGAGAAAACGCGCATCCCTATTTACCATTCCCGATTCACTATTCACCATTTCCCACACCGGCCTGCGATTTGCTTCAACTGCAGAACCCAATTGCACAGTAATCCCTACATTGTGTGTTTCACGCTGGGCGACGAAGGCTGCTTTTGCCTCATTACTGTACTCGGTCAGATTCCACGTCGTATCACTGGTCGTCGCCATCTCACACCCACGACTACGCTCAATCGCAAAGTCGGCACCGTATCACTCCATAAAATCTGAATCCCATACCCAGCTCTCATACTGCTGGTCATCACGTAGATTCGTAACCTTGGTCAACGAATCACCACCCGGGCTCAAATCAGTCGTCACATCCGATACCGTGCTATAACCACTATGCCATGGTAGGCTTGTCCGGTTCTTGTCCGTCGCTGCAGGATTCTCATTGAACATCTTACGGAACACATATGGCATATTTGACTTATTGCTCACGTTCTTTTTCCAATCAACTGCCTTAATGAGATAGTAGTAATCTGATCCGGCGACCAACGCATTGACATCAGTATACGTTGTTTCAGGATGAGAAACAGCACCGATCGAATCTGAAGAGCCAGGCACAAAAGAAGGTGAACTGCTCCGGTATACTACGTAATGATCCATGGTTTCTGAACCTCCCAGTGTGTCTGTGGTTATCGCATTCCAGGTGAGTTCAGCATGGTCTCCAGATTTCACATTGAAAACAAATGGTGCAGATGGTGAAATTGAATCAATCGTGCTTTTCGTGCGCCATGGATCATAATCCACATAATTGCTTACGCCATTACCCGAGCCAGGGCCTGCGCCGCCAGGACCACTCGGATCCCCCCACCAGTTATTTTCGGCATCAACAGTAACACTTGCATCAGCATTTTTAACACCACCGTCAGAATTATTCTCGATTTCATTATAATGAATACTCGGAACAGCTGCGTCAGTGCAGTATATTGCCTCGTCACCAGTATTGCCTGAGATAATACAACTGTCAATAATCGGTGCCGCAGTATCACTGCATCGAATACCTGCTCCAGTGCCGAAAAATCCTGGTGTCGCGTTATTTGTGATAGTATTTCTTCTAATAGTGGGGGTAGAAGCAGTATCGCAGATAATGCCACCACCAGCATATTGACCCAAGTTATCAGAGATGATGTTGTCGCGAATCATTGATGTAGAATACTCGGCACAGACAATGCCGCCACCGCCATATCGCGCGACATTGTCAGTGATCGTATTATTGGTAATGGTTACCGTACCATATGGTCCTATGCAGATTCCACCAGCATAATCAGCTTCATTATCAGTAATAACATTGTCTGCAATAATACCATCGTAGCAACCAATGCCACCAGCCACATACACAGCCATGTTATCATGAATGGTATTCTTGGTAATAGTCGGCACGCAATTGGAATCAATGAAAATAGCCCCACCACCATATTCATTAAATGCTGCGTTAATGTTTGCAAATAGTACATTCTCTGTGATTATCGGAGAAGAGTTGTTTCTAGCCGAAATGCCACCACCCAGAGAATCAGCCCTATTCCTATTAAAAGAGTTACCAACAATCATTGGCGAAGATTGATCCAGACAAACAGCACCGCCGTACCAAGATGTGTTGGCATAGA